>JAHHHZ010000036.1:301395-602790 GCA_019359095.1 Pleurocapsa minor HA4230-MV1
CGCAGTACAGGCAGTGATCCTGAGTGTCAAGCTACCGTATCTCGATTATTGGAACGAACAACGTAACCAAGCAGCTCAGTACTATCAGAAGCTCTTACAGCATGTCAATCTTAAACTACCTCAAGCATTACCTGGGGGCATCAGCGTTTGGAATCAATATACCGTTTGTGTCAGCTCATCACCTCAGAGTAATAATCGGCAACTGCTTCAGGAGAAATTACAGCAAAAAGGGATTATTTCGATGATCTATTATCCGATTCCCCTACATTTACAGCCTGTATATCAAGATTTAGGCTATCAAAAAGGACAGCTCCCCGCCGTGGAACAAGCTGCCCTAGAAGTATTGTCTTTGCCCATGTTTCCTGGGATTACCCCAGCCGAACAAGAGCAGGTGGTTTATGCGCTTAAAGATTGTTTGTCAGAAATTTAAGCTGTATTTAGCCCACTGATACCTGGCTGCCAGAGAGGGCTTCAACCAAGCTACGAACGACAGCTACCATAGCCACTTCACTATTTAGCTGGTTAATCGCTGAACCGACTCCTACTCCCGATGCTCCAGCAGCGATCGCCATTGGCACAGTGACGCTAGATAAACCAGAGGCACAAAGTACAGGAATATTTACTGCCTGAGAAATACTGTAAGCAGCAGCCAAGGTGGGGGCTGCTTTTTCAATTAAGCCTCTCACTCCAGGATTGCCAGGTTGAATGCTCGTTCCTCCCTCAGTTTGAATCAGATCGGCACCAGCTTGTACCAACTGTTCTGCTAGCTGAACCTGCTCATCTAAAGCCAAAATATGTGGGACAGTGACTGAAAGAGTTACTGTCGGCAACAATGAACGAGTCTGTTGCGTTAATTCTAAAACTTCAGCGGCTTCAAATCTTCTGCCCTGACTGTAAAAACTGTCGAAATTACCAATTTCAATGAGATCGGCACCAGCATTGACGGCACTGACAAATAATTCTGGCTCAACCGCAGAGACACAGATTGGTAAGTTGGTTAAATTACGAATCGCTTCCACCAATTGAGGTTGAGCAGCAATATCGACGAAAGTTGCACCGCCAGCTTCGGCAGCTTTAACGACTGCTGTTACCTGTTGGTGGTCAAAGTTATTTAAGCCGCTAATCACCTTGAGAGCATTTTTCCGAGTTAAGGCTTGAGCTAGCTGAGGATGGATGGTCATATTTACTTTTTGAAATTTTTAAGTCTGAACTGTAATTAAGTTCTAGTCTAATTATTTTAAGCTGAGGCTTGACACCAAAATAAAATAAGCAGAGGGAATTAATCTAAAACTAAGAGATTAATTAGGAGATTTTCGACGGCAGTTCAGTTAACTGCTTGCGCTGCGTTAAAACGTTTAGTTTTTGTAGTAGCATATCCACTTCAGCTTCTAGATGAAGATATTTAACCTGCTGATTTGTCTGATAGTGTGTGGTTTTTGGGGTTGGATTAGATAAAACTGTAGCCATAAATAACTTATTTTTAATTTTGTTTGATTATGCGATTTGAAATCATAACTTAAGAAAAGCACATTCTAGACAGCATAATCTTTAGATTTCCTTTAGATTGTGATAATTTATACTGCTAATCATATGTGTATCAACAGATACATAGCAATTATTGAAATTTTTTATCTTTGGTTCTTACTTAAGTAAGTTTCTCTTGTTGCGTTATTTAAGAGAAAATAAAGCGAAAGGTTTTTCGTAGCAATATTTGCGCAAAAAAGATGAGTTTACTATCTAAAGGCTTTGAAGTTGAAATGTACACTGGCACGCCAGAAGGAAAAATTGTTGGTTTGTCAGATAAAATCGTTCAAGCTTTAGATGGTTTTGTCCGCGAGCCTGATAGTCGTAACGTAGAATATACCACCGCTCCTTATTGTGGCTACGATCGCCTGCTCTGTGCCTTATTAAAGCCCAGACAATCCTTAAGAGGCTATCTGCAAACGTTAGGTGATTATACCCTCATTCCTGGTAGTACCATGTCCCTGGGAGGAAGCGATCGCTTTTGGCGTTCCGATCCTAATAATCCTTATCACGATTATATTGAGCAGACTTACGGTACTAACGTTGTAACTGCCAGTATTCATATTAATATTGGCATTGAAGATCCCGAAATCTTGATGCAGGCTTGTCGTTTAGTTAGGGTAGAAGCACCTCTATATTTAGCCCTGAGCGCCTCTTCTCCTTTTATTGATGGTCAAGTAACAGGGAGTCACTCAACACGGTGGCAAATGTTCCCCAAAACCCCGCAAAACGTACCATTATTTGAAAGTCATAGTCACTTTATCCGCTGGACAGAAGAGCAGCTAGTTGCCAAAACCATGCGTAATGTGCGCCATCTCTGGAGTGCAGTGCGTCCCAATGGCGATCGCCGTCCTTATAATCTCAACCGTTTAGAACTAAGAATTTGCGATCTCGTAGTCGATCCTCTGGCTTTACTGGCAATCACTGCTTTATTAGAAGCCAGAATCATGCAGATGATTGATGATCCTCAACTCGATCCACTACAACAAAGTAATTTATCCACTTACGATTTACAGTCAGAATTAATGGCACTAACTGACGAAAATGAAGTATTAGCTGCCCGCTCTAGTTTAGACGCTGAACTACGCCATTGGCAGGATGGTAGGAAGATTCTGGCTCGGGATTGGATTACAGAAATTTATGACGAAGTTTATCCCACTGCCAAAAAACGCGGTTTTAGCTGCTTCCTTTCTCCTTTGAAAAAAATTCTCCGTCAAGGAAACAGCGCCCAACAATGGCTAAAACTATACGAACAGGGAATGTCGCCCGTAGATATTATTCAACAAGATATCCAAAACATTGCTCGGCAAGAAAGAGATCTCGATTATGCCGTTTGTCCACAAGCCCTAATTGCCTGATAGATTAGTAATTACTGATTACTGATTACTGATTACTGATTACTAATTACTGTTCACTGTTCATTGATTTAAATGGTTCGTGTTGTCCTCGTTAATCCCGAAATTCCCCCTAATACGGGCAATATTGCCCGTAGCTGCGCTGCTACCAAGACTGAATTACATCTAGTTGCACCTCTAGGATTTGAAATCAGCGATCGCCATCTTAAAAGAGCAGGTTTAGATTATTGGCCGCTCGTAAAACTCCACTATCATGAAAACTTGGCGGCTTTTTGGCAAGAGCATCAGCAAAGAGGAGGTAGACTGATTGCTTTTAGTGTCAGGGGTACAAAAAATTATCTTGATTGCCAATATCAAGAAACAGACTGGCTGGTATTTGGTAAAGAAACTGCGGGCTTGCCTCCAGAAGTAACTGCTGCCTGCGATCAAATAGTCCGTATTGATATTGCTGAACCAAAGGTACGCAGCTTAAATCTTTCTGTTAGTGTCTCCGTTGGCTTATTTGAAGCAATTAGACAGTCAACACATTAACCGAATTTTGACCAATTAACTGTATTCTTGCTCGTACTACACTTGTTTAGAATCTCGTTTTAGGTTAATTTACTCTAAAAATAAGCTCTAATCATCAAGGCAACTAATTAGCAAAGTGAAACAAATGACCCAGACTTTGCCAAATCTGCCTGAAAAAAAATGCTGTATTCTTTCTAAAATCAGACACCAATCTTGATATGGTTAAACTTGCTAATAATACATACTTCCAACTAGGTGTCTTTATGTCATCGGTAATGGTGGTGCAAACAATGGGCCAAAATCAATTGACTCATGCTATAGAGTTCGATCGCCCCTTAATTGAACAATTATCCATTACTAAACCAGGCGTTGATTCAGTTCAATCACAGCAACAGCTTACATCTCTCCCGCAAATTTTCAACCTACTTGCTTTTCAGTTCAAATCTCACTTAGGATTTTCAACGCAGTTAGATAATCCTCAACCTGCTAGTACGGTTCTTTTAGCTCAATCAAAACGAACGAATCCTGCCTCAAACAATCAAGAATCATACCTGGCGAATGCCCAAACCCAACCCCAACCTCCGTCGCTAATTTATCATCAAGTAAAGCAAGGAGATACCATCACCAAAATTGCTAGTGAATATCAAGTATCGAGAAACGAGCTAATTAAACTTAATCAGATTCCCAATTCAAATGTTATTTTTGTCGATCAAAGATTACAAATTCCGACTACAGCGATTCAAAATAATCAAAATAATACCTTAAATTCTAGCAATTCGGCGATCGCTAATTTAGCTCCCACAACTAATTCTCGCACTTTGCCTCAGCCAAAGAGTAACCAAACAAATATTGTTCCATCTGCCGACGAAGATCCCTACATCGCTAATCTCAGAGCAGAAATAGACCAACTGCGCGCACAGTATAAACAGGAACAGGAACAAAAAGTAAATGGTAATGTAAAAACAGCTAGTTTAGTTTCCGTAACTGACCAACAGTTGGAATCAAAAGCAAAATCTAATCCTGCACAAATATCTACTACTGCTAAATTAAATTCACCTTTGCCACAGCGCAATATAAAATCCAATTTAATCAAACAAAATCTGATTGCTTTAAAACTGCCTCCTTTATCTAACCCAGACGCATATCTACCCAATACTTTTGACGGCTATGCTTGGCCTGCTGAGGGAGTAGTAACCTCTGGCTATGGATGGCGTTGGGGAAGAATGCATCAAGGAATTGATATTGCTGCACCCATTGGTACACCTATTGTAGCAGCAGCAGCGGGAACAGTAATTGGTGTTGGATGGCACGATGGCTACGGCAACACTGTTAAGCTAGAGCATTTAGACGGCAGCGTTACTTTGTACGGTCACAATGACCGAAATTTAGTTACTCATGGTCAGCAAGTCGAGAAAGGGGAGCAGATAGCCGAAATGGGTAATACTGGCTTTAGTACGGGTTCTCATCTCCATTTTGAAATTCATTTAAGAGATCAACAGATAGTCGATCCTATAACCTTACTTAGTGAGAGATAGTTTAGTTGTCGATTTTCTTGTGAGTGGCGATCGCCCATCTGAACTCAAATTGACGTTTTAATAAATATGAATATTAAAGCTAAATGTGATTTCCAGAGCTTTTAAGGGAAAATCGGCAGGTAAAGGAGCGAACGGGACTGAATTTTGCACCGCCTCTAAAGCTTCTCGATCTGCTTCATCAGAGCCAGAACCTTGAGATACTTGAAGTCCAGTAACTTGACCATTCTTTTCAATGTTAAAAGTTAACACAGTAGTACGATCGTCTTGTCGAAAAGCAGGATTCCAGTTAGGCTTTACCTTTCCCTCCATTTCAGCCAGATATTCACTGAGATCGAGACCTTTTAAAGCTGCTAGCTGTTCGGGATTTAAAACACTATTGTATTTAAGAGCTTCTGGACTAAAAAATGCGTCTCCACCACTAGCAAGGGTTTTTTCAAAATTTCCTCCTAATAAATCACCTGCACTGGTACTCACACCGTCTGGGTTTGCAGGTTTGTTGGGCTGATTAGACTCAGGAATAGGTGGGCTTTTGGGCGGTAAGCTCGTGGCTACTGAATCGCTTTTGGGTGGCGTTGCTACAGGTTTTGGTTGAGGCGCAGGAATTGTTGCTGATTTTGGAGTTGAAGCACTATCTGAGCCTGATAGGACTGGGGTTTGGTCTTTAACCGTAGGTATTGGTTCGGGGGTGGGTTGGGGAATCGGTTGTGGAGCAGGAGCAGGACTTGGTTCTGGTTGAGGGGGCGTTGGTGGCGTAACTGCTGTAGGTTCTGGGGGTGCTGCTCGATCGCCACTTTGATCTTCAGTGATAGTCTCTGCCGACTCTTTGGGAACAACTGTAAATTCAATTGGTTTGAGATCGCTTTTTTCTGGTGTAACAGTTTGAAGACTTTGATATCGTGCAAAAAAAAGTAATCCTAAACCATGAATCAAAACAGAAATTAAAATGGGCCATAGTAGATCCTGGTGATTTAAACCAGGGCGAACTACAGTTACTTGTTGATTATCTTGCTTTGCTGACTTTAGATCTACCATGATTGACAACTATCCTCCGCAACTGAAAATCTTACAGGCAATTGTACCTACATCCAACCTTAACAAATTGGGATTTTAAAGACTTTACTTTCACTGACGATTTCAATCAATTTTCCGTAAATCCCCCTCTAGTTAGATTTATTGTACCTACTTTAGTCAGTAGCATTGATTAGTTACTAGACGACTGGTCTACTACGAATTAAGCAAATCTATGTCTAAAATGTCTGAAATAGCAGAAAAAGTAGTCATTATTACTGGAGCAAGCAGTGGTTTAGGCGAAGCTACGGCGCGCCGATTAGCCAAAAATGGAGCGAAGCTAATGCTGGCAGCTAGAAGAGAAGATCGCCTGAAAGATTTAGTAGCCGATCTTCAAAAAGACGGTGGTGTCGCTAAATATCAGGTAACAGACATTAGCGATCGCTCTCAAGTAGAGCAATTGGTTCAGGCAACCAAAGAAGCTTATGGAAAAATAGATGTTTTAGTTAATAATGCAGGCTTGATGCCTTTATCACCTTTGGCAGCAGCGAAGGTAGATGAATGGGAAAAAATGATTGATGTCAATATTAAGGGGGTACTTTACGGAGTGGCTGCGGTCATGCCACTCATGCTGCAACAAGGATCGGGACACATCATCAATCTTTCTTCAGTAGCAGGACACAAAGTATTTCCTGGGAGTGCAGTCTACTGTGCTACTAAGTTTGCTGTTAAAGCAATTTCTGAAGGCATTAGGCTTGAATCTGAGGGCAAAATCCGTTCGACAAATATATCGCCTGGTGCATTGGCAACTGAGCTAGCCAGTACTATTACTCATGAAGAATCAGCCGAGATGGTCAAACAGTTGACTAATGTAGCAATTGATCCAGATGCGATCGCCCGCGCCATTACCTTTGCGATCGAGCAACCAGGGGATGTTGATGTTAATGAGATGATCATTCGTCCAACTAAGCAAGAACTATAACAATAAAGCATTAAATAATTAGGTAAAAATTAAGCAAAAATCATGTCACAAGAATTAAATAACAAAAAAATTGCCATTCTAGTCGCTGATGGTTTTGAACAGGTTGAATTAACCAAGCCCAAAGAAGCTTTTGAAGAGGCAGGGGCGCAAACTCAGATCATTTCCCTCAATAGCAATCGCGTTCAAGGATGGAATCATTTTGATCAAGCAGACTTTTTTGCTGTAGATGTTCCTTTAGAAAAGGCTCAAGCTGCTGACTATGATGCCTTGCTGCTGCCTGGTGGAGTAGCCAATCCCGACCAGTTACGCACTAACGACAAAGCGGTACAGTTTGTCAAATCATTCTTTGATGCTGGCAAACCCGTCGCTGCTATCTGCCATGCACTATGGACTCTAATTGAGGCTGATGTAGTTAAAGGGCGTAATCTTACCTCTTGGCCTTCGCTCAAAACCGATCTTAAAAATGCAGGGGCGAACTGGATTGACCAGGAAGTAGTCGAAGATAATGGTTTGATAACTAGCCGTAACCCTGATGACATCCCTGCTTTTAATGCCAAGGCGATTGAATTATTTGCTAAACAACCAGCAGCTAAATAGATCAAAACTGTCGGCGCAATGGCGCAACTAGCCCAGCAAATTGAACTAATTTTTAAATACCAATGCCTAATATCACTCTTTACGGTACACCTGTAAGTACCTATGTCCGTACGACTCGTTTGTTACTAGCAGAAGCTAATATCGACTATGACTTAAAAGATATTGGTATTTTTAACGGTGACAACAAAACACAAAGCTATTTAAGCAAGCATCCCTTTGGTAAAGTCCCCACGCTGGAAATAGATGGTCAAACAATCTACGAAACAGCCGCAATTACCTACTACATCAATCAAAAACTGGCTCAGGGTAAGTTTAGTCCACCCGATCTTTTGATGCAGACACGGATGCATCAGATCATGGCGATTATAGATAGCTATCTTTATGCTCCTGCGATTGGCACAATTGTGATTCAGAATCTAATTGTACCTACTCAAGGTGGGACAACTGACCAGCAAGCAGTAGAAGGAGCGATCGCGCCAACGCAAAAAGCTCTAAAAGCAATTGAAGACTTAGTTGTCGGGACTCCTTTTCTAGTTGGCAGCATGATTAGTATTGCCGATTTTTATCTAATTCCCATTTTTGTTTATTTAGCAAAAACGCCCCAATTTAAGGCGCTAACAGAAAACACCCCCAAGCTCAATGTATGGTTGAACGAAGTAAAGATGCTTGCTAGTGTTCAACAAATTTGTGCCTAGATCTTAGGAACGAGTAATTAAGACCTTTATGCAATTAAGACTCAAAGATTTAGAAATTAGTAGCCCTGTATTTTCTCCTTTGGGCAACATTCCCCAACGTTATACTAGCGATGGTGAAAATATATCTCCTGCCTTACAGTGGCGTAAAATACCCCCCGAAACCAAAGAGTTAGCCTTAATCTGTCACGACCCAGATGCACCTTTACCTTGGGGATTTACTCACTGGGTTGTCTACAATATTCCTGCCGACATTACCGAGATTGCCGAAGCTGGAGGAGATCTCTTTACCGCAGGGGTGAACAGTTCTGGCAACAAGGGTTATACAGGGCCTGCTCCCCCACCAGGACACGGCGTGCATCATTACTATTTTTGGCTATATGCTCTCGATCGTTCCCTCGAACTCCAGGCAGCTTTAAATCGAGAGCAATTACTTGAGGCGATCGCCGATCATATTACAGCTCAAGCCAGATTGGTAGGCACTTACCAACGTTAAAACTGTTAAAACCGCGAAGCTTTAAGCCATAAGCCATAAGCTTACATATTAGGGGATTTAACCCTCACTATGTCTTATTCTACCATGTGCAAAGTGGAGGAATTAAATCAGGCTTAAAGCTTAGAGCTGAGAGCTTTTGTTAAAACTATTGTTCTCAATCAGATTAATTATTGACTATGACTATCACCAACATGCCTCACCTCCTCAGTTCTTTTCAACTAAAAGATTTATCGTTAAAAAACCGTGTGGTAATGGCTCCGATGACTCGCGGACGTGCGGGTGAAGAGAAAACAGCCAACGCTTTGATGGCGAAGTATTATGCTCAACGTGCAGGTGCAGGCTTGATTATCTCTGAAGGTACGGCAATTTCTCAACAAGGCTATGGCTGGACAAATAGTCCAGGAATTTACACTCCTGAGCAAACTATAGCCTGGAAACAGGTAGTAGATGCGGTACATGAGCAGGGGTCAAAAATCTTTTTACAACTATGGCATACAGGTAGAGCTTCCCACAGCAGTTTCCAATTAAATAATCAACTGCCGATAGCTCCTTCCGCGATCGAGATTGAAGGTGGTGAGGCGCATACTCCTAGTGGTAAACAGCCATATGAAACACCTAGAGCTTTAGCAACAGCTGAAATAGCTTTAGTAGTAGAAGAATATCGCCAAGCAGCAGCCAACGCTAAAGAGGCGGGTTTTGATGGTGTCGAGATACATGCTGCCAACGGCTATTTAATCGATGAATTTTTACAGTCTAAAACCAATCATCGCACCGATCGATATGGTGGCAGTATTGCCAATCGCTATCGTTTTTTACAAGAAGTAGTCGAAACAGTCTTAACTGTTTGGGATGCTGGACGTGTCGGAGTTAGGCTTTCTCCTAATGGTAGTTTTAACGATATGGGTTCACCAGATTACCGCGAGTCTTTCACCTATATCGCTCAACAATTAAACGGCTATCAATTAGCATATCTGCACCTACTAGATGGTTTGGCTTTTGGCTTCCATGAATTAGGTGAGCCAATGACCATTGCAGAATTCAGAAAAATTTATGCTGGAGTTTTAATTGGTAACTGTGGTTACGATCGCACAGATGCGGAAAAAGCGATCGCCTCTGGAGATGCAGATTTAGTTGCCTTTGGTAGACCATATATCAGTAACCCTGATTTAGCAGCTCGTTTTGCCCATAATTGGGAACTTAATCCCGATGCAGAGATGAATGTTTGGTATTCCCCTGGTGCAGAAGGTTATACGAATTTTCCTGCTTATCAACCAGTGTAGTGATTACTAATTACTGATTGCCCATTACTCGTTACTCGTTACCCATTACCCATTACCCATTACCCATTACCCATTACCCATTACCCATTGAGGATGTCTGTTGATTAGCAAGTGGATCGAGATCGAGATATTGAGTTGTGGCATGAACTAAAGGTAATAATGCTCCTGCTTGCTCTGTGCCATTAACTCCTAAGTCGCTATGACAGAGAAATATTTTCTCGGTCGCTCTAGCCATAACGTCCCGCAAAATTCGCTCTAAACGTTCTCGATCCATAGCATATTCGTCTTCGGGCATCCAGGTTCTTCCTGTCCACTGCTTGAGGAATAATGGCGCAGCAAACAGGGTGGCTGCACCACCTTGTGACCAAAGGGGAGAGCTGACATCTAACCAAAATTGCCAACGATGGGACGATCGCTCTTGACGATATTGAAAGACAGTTGCTAGGGTCACGGCTTCTCTTTTGGGCGAAAATTGGCGTAACGGTCGAGGATTAGCGGTAATTGTCCCTCTGCGTAATAATTGGATAAACTGGGCGACAGTGGCAGTCTGGGTTTGAAAGCTCGGCTCGTTTTGTCTCAGTCTGCGGTCTACTTCCCAGAAATGTTGGGCAGTTTCCATTAATTCTCGCAATATGGCTAGGCGATCGCTCGTTAAAGAGCTACTGTTTAAACTGTTTAAAAAATATTCAATTGCTTCGGATAGTAAGATTGTCGGAGTTAAAAAACTTTGTTGCTGTTGACGGATTTTAGCTGCTTCAATCCAGCGCACAATTTTTTGATAGGCATTAGTGGCTTGATGTCCCAGACGATCCCAACGGGGAAAAGCTTCTATGGTCGATAGATAAGGAAATTCGGGATCGACATGATAGCAATAGTCGGCAATTAAACCTGCTCTTACAGGATCGATCTGTGATTTGCTTAAGACGATCAGCATTTCGGCGATCGCATCACGCTCTACCAAGCGACCTAAATCTCGATAAACTAAACCTAACAAAGTCAATAAACTTCTGACTAGGGGAGAACTATTCAGCGGACGTTGCTCATTTAGAGGCGTTACAAGAATGTTTTTGGCTGCTAAAATTTCAATTAGGCTATAGCGGGCAATTTCGTCTAAACCAGGGGCAATAATGGCGATTTCGGAGGGTTTAATATCTTGCTCTACGACTTGAATAATGATTTCCGCAGTCTGTCGCAATAATTCAGCACGGGAAATAGTTTGTAAAGATTGGATTGTCTCAGGAGCAGATGTTAGATCGTTAGTTTCAGGTAGCAAATTCCCCCAAGAGCCGACTGTAACTAGTTCTACTGCCGTATCAGCAAATTCAGTTCCTAGGTTAGCAGTGGTGGAGAAAAGCTGTTCTTGATGGCAACGAGTGGCTAAACCAGACAGATAATCGGGATCGGCGTTTAAACCTAAGCGAATTTTACCATCAGGGTTATAGGTGAAAACCGCAGATGCACCCCGATCTAGCATAACTTCAAACAAATTGCGCGCGATCGCGGGATAGTCATCGACATCATCAGCAAATACTGCCTGATAACGACTATTCAAATGCTGCTGATATTTAGGATTGGGCAGCAAAAAACGCCAGTAAAGCTCATAAATCAAGCCATAGGTAAGTAGTCCGCGCTCTAGACACCAGTTACGCCACGATAGCAGTAATTCTCCCATTCTGTAATGACGTTGGCTCTCGCTACCTAAATCGTTACTAGACATTCCCTGATATAGTATTGCCGAAATATCTTCTGTCGGTACACCACTAGCCCCTGCAAGCTGCATTAAATCCAAGGTTTGTCGCACTAAACGATATTCACCGTCAAGCTCACATAACTCTAGCCAGTCTGGTTCATTACGCCATAGCTGAGTGGCTAATTCTTGTTCGGTTTCTGGGCGAAGTCGAAGGGGAAACTGTGCCTTGAGCTTTAATTCTTCAAAGATCAAAGGGAAAAACAACATCACCTCATCGGTAATAAAACCGACAGGAGTTTTGCACACCACGGGATAAGTACCATCTACCGCTAATACTAGGCGATCGCTCAATTCACGGCGATTTTGATTATTGGCAGCAAAGACTAAAATAGCTGAGGCTAAATTTGCAGGTAAAGCTTTAATCTTTGGTTTGAGCAGCTGCTTTCTCACCCAGCTAGAAAATTCTGCCACTAAACGAGAAGTTTTTCCTGTGCGCGATGTTCCAGTGAGCCAAAGAGATAAAATAAGCAAAATCTATTATTTGACTAAGTTATTAATATAAGTCTTATACTTCATTATTATGTAAAGTATTATGTAAAGTACCAATTTTCTGACTCGATCTCAGACTAGGCACGATTATCCGAATTATTGCTTGTGCTGTTTAAAATTAATGAAACTTCAAGATATTTTTAATGTTGGCAGACGTTGGTTATCTGCTACTCCAGAAAGAGCATTGGATGCAGCATATCGGGCAGCAATCAGAATCAAGGCGATCGAAGACGATCATTTTGCAGGACAAATCGTATCTAATAATTCTGTCGAATATTCCCCCAGCGTCATCAAAGTATTCAAGGGAGATGTTAAAAACTATCTTAATACGATTAATGCTCGATTGACGGAATTTAAAATTAGCCGTGGGTTATTAATTTTTTCAAGTAATCAAGCAAATGATTCTAGCCAGATCATTGTACGCTACAGTAATGGTTTTGATGATACTCGTGAGCTGACGACCATAGAAAAGTTAGCTTTTATTGACGCAATTACTGATAAATATAAAACTGCTGTTGTCCAAGATTTAGAAATTACGCCGACTCGTCGTTTAGACAAAAATCAAAAAAACAACCGATTAATTATTAATAAAAATGAGCGTTCAATTGCTCTAAACAAATCATTCCCAGAAAGAAATGGCAAAGAACTTAATACAGAAACTATTACTGATAAAACTAGCGTTTTACCACGTTCATTTATGCGGACGCTTAACCGAATCAAACAAGAAATCGATCCCAAACTAGAAGATAGTGAGGAAGAAATAGTTAAAAGGTTTCGTAAAAGCCGTAACAAGACAGCAATTTCAATTCGCTTTCTACTAGTCTTAATTATTGTGCCTTTGTTAACACATCAAGTAACCAAAACTGTCTTCATTACTCCTTTGGTGCAAAAATACTTTGATGAACATCCACAACAAGTATTATTTATTAATAAAGATCTCGAAGAAGAAGCTTTTGCTGAATTACGCCAATATGAAGAAAAGCTTCGTTTCCAAAGTATTATTGGTTTAATACCTCCTCTTTCTCAAGCAGAACAAGAATTAGAAATAAAAGTAAAAGCAGAAGAGTTAGCCGAAGATTTTCGCGGGCGAGGTATTAATGCGATCAGCAATGTCTTTGCTGATTTCTTTTCATTAGTGGCTTTTGGTAGCATTGTTTACTTCTGTAAACGAGAAATTCAGGTGATTAAATCGTTCCTCGATGAAATTGCCTATGGTTTAAGCGATAGTGCTAAAGCTTTTTTAATTATTTTGTTAACGGACATTTTTGTCGGTTATCACTCTCCCCACGGATGGGAAATTATTTTAGAAGGTGTTGCTCGGCATTTAGGATTACCTGAAAATCGCGATTTTAATTTCTTATTTATTGCTACTTTTCCCGTGATTCTCGACACAGTTTTAAAATATTGGATTTTCCGCTATCTCAATCGTATTTCACCTTCTTCTGTTGCTACCTATAAAAACATGAACGAGTAAATATTTAATTTCCCACCAGTCCAAAAATCTTGGCAGCACCACCCAAAATAATCACTACAATTCCAATTAGTATTCACGATTAGTAAATTCTGAGTTAGTTATTCTCTTGTCTAATTGTTCTACTTGAGCATCCAGAGCTTTAACTTCACCTTTAACCTCAGTTTTCAAGTCTGTGACTTCTTGTGAGAGTTTGTCGAGCTTTTGATTAATTTGCCCTAATATTTCAGCTAAATGAGTTTCAATAATCGGATTACTCATTAAATATCACTTTTTTAATCTAAATAATCTACTGATATGTTTAAGTGTAATTGTTTCTTGTCTAGTTAGAGCGATCGCTCTTCAGGGTAAGGTATTATTAAGCGATCGCCCTACAAAAAATTTTAACTTTATTTTAAGATTCTGAGTATTTTTACTTAATAATAAAATAGTTTAATAGTAACATGATATATATCAATTAAGACGGTTAGTTTAAAGATAAAAAGATGAATCAAAAAGCTGTTGTTATTGAAATTAATGAAGTTCCTTTAAAAGTTTTAAACCACTATCGGGAATTAAAGCCTAATTCAACTATCGCCAAATTATTAAATGAATCTTTGGTACTCAAAACAGAAGCAAAAGATGTAGAAGAAAGTTTTTTGTATCCTTCCCAGACTTGGGGTTCATTAAATACTGGGGTGGAATACGATCAGCATCAAATTCATTGGTATAACGATCCCAAACCCGATCGCTATCCCCTATATTGGAAATTAGTAGCTGAAAGTGGGCTAAATGTAGGCTTAATTAATACATTGCATTCTTCCCCAGCAGATAGCTATATAGACAACAGTAATTATAAATTTGTCATTCCCGATTGTTTTGCCAGCAATAACCTTACCAAACCCGAAATTTTTCAAGATTTTCAGGTTTTAAATACCAGTGCTACCTCAGAAAATGGTCGAGCAACAACGCTCAAATTCCCTCGCCAAAAAGCTATTGCAACTTTAGTTAAATCTCCAGCTTTGGGGATAAAGACTAAGACTTTGTTAGATGCTGCTACCCTTGTCGCTCGAATTAAAACAGGTAAAGTCAATAAAGAAAGACTAAGGAATTTACAGTTTACTTTATTAGCGGATATTTTCTTCAAACAACTGCAATCTAAAAATGTTGATTTAGCTATCTTTTTTACCAACCATGTTGCTGCCAATATGCACCGCTATTGGTATGGATTATTCCCTGAAGACTATAGCCTCAAACTTTATGACCAACAGTGGTTAAATAAGTATTCCTCAGAAATTCTGGTATCTTTGGATTTATTAGATAATTTTTTACAGCGATTAATTAATTATTGTCAGCAACAAGAGCGATCGCTTATCTTGGTAAGTAGTATGGGACAAGCTGCGAATGAGAAATTGACAGAAACTCCCATGCATTTCTACATACTGGAAAATATTCAAAAATTACTAAATTTACTCTGTGAAGGTAAAGAATATGACTATCAAGTAGATGCAGCAATGATTCCTCAATACAGCTTAAATTTTACCTCGCAAAAGCAAGCACAAGAATGTTTTCAAATTATCAAAGAGTCTAAGCAATACTTAAAAAATATTTGGCTAGAAATAGATTTAAATCAGCAAGTGATTACTCTTTCAACTAATTTAAGTGGCAGTGCCGAGCAATTTTGGATCAAAGGCAAGTGTTTTAGCCATTTAGATTTAGGTTTTAAACAGATTCGAGTTGAAGATCACCATTCAGGTAGACATTGCCCAGAGGGCAGTTTGATTGTCTATAATAGCCCAACTAGTAGTAAAACTAAGGATACTGTTGATTATCTAGAATATGCACCAGCAATGCTCAAGTTTTTTGGCATAGCCCAACCTAGTTATATGCTTAAACCACAGTTTACTATTTAACCTCAGTTCGAGTTAAGAACATTAGTTTTTCAAGATCTTGCACAAGATAGTGACAATGAATATCAAATAATAGATTCAACTGTTGTCCGCGCTCATCAGCATAGCAGTGAAGCAAAAGGAACAGATATAAAAGCGATCGCTTTTATTTGTGGTTACAGCGTCGATATTAAATGTTTTCTAGTTAACTATCTTGTATATTTCTTCGATGTTTGGATATTCTGGTTTTTTGTAGAGCGATCGCTATCCCTACTGTATTTTCCCATAAGTTTTAGGCGTAACACCCACCAAACGTTTAAAATAACGATGAAGATGGCTTTGATCGACAAAACCTACCTGAGTTGCGATCTCAGCAAGAGATAATTTACCCTGTTGCATTAAGTTTTTAGCTCGTTCAATCCGACAACGGATAAGGATATCTATCGTAAGCAACAATTAGATCATTCCAGCCTACAGAATGACTAGAAACAATTGGCGCAGGAATATCTACTTTTTAGATTTTAAAGCTTCTCTTCGAATAATCATGAATTAATCATAAGCTTAATTTAAAACGAAGATCAATTCTCAATATATGGTCAAAGCTATGGGATTATTAAACGAGGTATTAAGTTAGAATCACAAGCTAATCCCAACGAGTGGGAGAATGTAGCTAAGAGCTAAGAGTTTCCATAGACACATCTTTTATCAGTAAATTTAAGCCCTGCATGAGTGAAGTTACCCTAGCCAATGGAAATGGAGTCTCCCAAGAAGAAATTATTGCCGCTTTGGAGATTCCCGCCGATTTTAATTTTGATTTGCCCGATCCTGAAGATGAAGAAATTCTGGAAATTGATTTCCGAAATCAGTTAGATAAGATCTGGCAAATATGCGATCGCTTTGATCTGCAAACAGACATCTGGCGCGGGCGTGTATTACGCTCGATTAGAGACAGGGAAAAGAAAGGCGGTGAAGGTAGAGGGGCAGGTTTTCTGAATTGGCTAAAAGATCGCGAGATTACTAAATCTCAGGCTTATGCTTTAATTCAACTGGCAAATAGTGCCGACACTCTATTAGCAGATGGAATGTTGGATGCTGAAAATATTAATAACTTTAGTAAGCGGGCATTTGTCGAAACTGCTAAATCTGCCCCCGAAATTCAACAATTAGTTAGCGAGGCTGCTCAAAAAGGCGATCGCATTACCCGTCGTGAAGTCAAGCAGCTTTCTGATGAGTGGACAGCGATGAGTTCAGAATTACTACCTGATGAGATTAAGGAAAAGGCAACAGCAGGCATCTTACCCACACGTCACCTTGCCCCTTTAGTCAGAGAAATGGAGAAGCTACCAGAATCTCATTTAGTTGAAATCAAACGGGAAATTGCCGAAAGTCCTGATATTGATACGGTCAAAATGATGACCACTGAAGCCAAAAACCTGGCTAAATACCTCGATGCGGCTGCCCAGGTACAAACTTTGCGGGATAAAGCGGTAGACATGGAATTAGCTTTAGAAGAAGCCCTGAGACTAGACTGTATCAACACTGCTGCGGATTTAGTTAAACAGGCTACTACTTTAGAACAAACAGTAGGCAAACTTTATACTACCTGGAAACGGATGAGTAATGTGGCCGATCGCCTGTATGTGGAAACGGGGGCATCTAATCCTCATTTGCGATCGCTTTTAACTTGCCTGGAGTCTTTAACAGGAGAGATTATTGAAGTACCTTTAGATGAAGAAGGAGAGCAAATTGTCCGACTAAAAATTTTGACAGAAGATTTTAATGCAGCTAACAATTGAAGAAAAGTAGATCTGCCGAAATAAGCATATATTGATACTGTTGATACTGCCGAGCAAGGTAACTTTTATTATAGGATTTGTAACTAATTTTTAATTCCCGTCGAACCAATACCCTGAATAAATTGTTTTTGACCAATCAAAAATAAAACCAAGACTGGAACAGTAGCGATTACCACCGCAGCCATTAACAAAGACCAATCACTAGTAAACTGTTCTTGAAACTCAGATAATGCTAGCTGTACTGTACGTAATTCTGGACGGGTAGTAAAGACCAATGGTTTAAATAAATCATTCCATTCACCAATAAAGGTAAAGAGAAAAAGAGTGACGATCGCAGGGCGAGCAAGAGGTAACATAATCTGAGTGAGAATCTGGAGACGGTTAGCGCCATCTAAAGCAGCAGCTTCTTCTAGTTCGATGGGAATACTAGAAAAATATTGGCGCAGCAGAAATATACCAAAACCATTAGCTGCTGTGGGTAAAATTAATGACCAATAGCTATTGATCAGATGCGCCCATTTTAAAATGACGAAGATGGGAATTACCAGTAATTGAAAGGGAATAACTAAGGTAGCTAAAATTAAGAGCAAAATCGCCTGTTTTCCTTTAAACTTTAGTCTGGCTAAAGCATATCCCGCTAAGGCAGAAGTTATAATTTGTAAAGCCGTAACGCTCAAAGCCACAATGGTCGAATTAGCAAAGGCTAAGAAAAATCCTCCTCGATGCCAAGCCTGTTGATAATTAGCCCAGGTAAAATGACCATCAGCAGTAGTAAAGGAAGCTTGCAGCACTACCAATAAAGGATATAATACGGCGATCGCCCCTAGAATCAAACCAATTAAAATTAATAATTTAGTTGCCGAAAAAAATGAAGGCGATCGCTGTTTCATCAGAATAAACCCTAAAATTAAATAGTAACCAGTAATCAGTAATTAGTCCTAAAGGATAAGCTTCGCAAATAATCAGTAATCAGTAATCAGTAATTAGTAATCAGTAATCAGTAATTAATAACATGAGCAAGCAGCGGGTATTATCAGGGATTCAGACTACTGGCAATTTACATTTAGGCAACTATTTAGGAGCAATTCGTAACTGGGTAGACATCCAGCAAGACTACGATAATTTCTTCTTTTTTGCCGATCTTCATGCCATTACTGTCCCCCATGATGCCAAAGTTTTAGCCGAGAATACCCTCAAAATGGCTGCGGTATATTTAGCCAGCGGGATTGATTTAAACTGTTCGACTATTTTTGTACAGTCTCATGTGTCGGCTCATAGCGAACTTGCTTGGTTGCTCAACTGTGTAACTCCTCTCAACTGGTTGGAAAGAATGATCCAGTTTAAGGAAAAAGCCGTTAAACAAGGTGAAAACGTAGGTGTTGGACTACTAGACTATCCTGTCTTAATGGCAGCAGATATCTTGCTTTACGATGCGGATAAAGTACCTGTGGGAGAAGACCAAAAGCAGCATTTGGAATTAACCAGAGATATTGCGGGGAGAGTTAATGACCAATTTGGTAAAAAGCAACAGCCTGTGTTAAAAGTACCTGAGCCGATGATCCGCCAAGAGGGTGCGCGGGTGATGAGTCTAACGGATGGGACTAAAAAAATGTCAAAATCCGATCCTTCAGAACTTAGTCGGATTGAGCTACTCGATCCTGCCGATGCCATTCAACGCAAGATTAAAAAGTGTAAGACAGATCCCGTTAAAGGACTGGTTTTTGACGATCCTGAACGACCCGAATGTCATAATTTGCTGACTCTTTATCAGATTCTCGGCAACAAAACCAAAGCAGAAGTAGCAGCAGAGTGTCAGGATATGGGATGGGGACAATTTAAGCCTTTGCTTACCGAAACTGCGATCGCAGCACTACAACCAATTCAAGCTAGATACTATGAATTGATGAATAATCGAGATTATCTTGATTCGGTATTAAGAGAAGGAGCGAGTAAAGCAAGTGTTGTGGCAAATCAAACATTAGTTAGAGTTAAAGATGCATTAGGATTTTTACCACCTTTTTAAAATAATCAAAAGCTGCATCCGCTCAAAATAATGGAAATAATTAGAATAATGAAAAAATAACCAACAAAACTCATATTTGGCTGTTAAAACATACTAATAATTAACCTTGCAATCTTACATGACTAATAATTTTCGACAAGCAGTATTAGATAAAAAATTTTTACTGACGGCGGAAGTCGCACCACCAAAAGGAGGCAACCCCGCTCGAATGATGGAGGTAGCATCAAAGTTAAAAGACAGAGTTCATGCGGTTAACGTTACTGATGGTAGTCGTGCAGTATTAAGAATGTCTTCGATCGCTGCTTCGACAATTCTCTTACAGCATGATATCGAACCAGTGTGTCAGATGGCCTGTCGCGATCGCAACTGTATTGGCTTACAGGCAGATCTTATGGGTGCTTATGCCCTAGGTATTCGTAATGTTTTGGCGCTCACAGGAGATCCAGTCAAGGCGGGAGATCACCAGAAATCTCGCTCAGTGTTTGAACTAGAGTCAGTCAGGTTGCTCAAGCTAATTACTAAACTCAATAGTGGCGTCGATTTTAACGATCAAACCATGCCCGATGATGCCCTAAATTTATTTTCTGGTGCTGCGGTCGATCCACAGTTAAAAAGCTGGTCAAGTCTGCAAAAGAGATTTGAACAGAAGCTGGAAGCAGGAGCGCAATTCTTTCAAAGTCAGATGATTACTGATTTTGACAAGCTAGATAAATTTATGACCCAAATTGCCTCGATTAGTGATAAACCAGTTTTAGCTGGGATATTTCTGTTAAAATCAGCTAAAAATGCCAAGTTCATTAATAAATACGTGCCAGGAGTAGACATTCCCGACGCTATTATTGAACGTTTAGCTAAGGCAGAAAACCCGCTTGAGGAAGGCGTAAAAATTGCAGCCGAACAGGTTAAGCTAGCTCAATCAATCTGTCAAGGAGTGCACCTAATGGCAGTCAAGCGCGAGGACTTAATTCCCGAAATTCTCAATCAAGCAGGGATTAAACCTCTATCTACTACAGTTAAAGCTTGACCTAATCGTGAGAGATCCAGTCGAGGTACTTTGGTTCATCAATTAACTCTTGAGCCAAGAGAAAGCTAGATATAGTCCAATTCTGATACTTTCTCGCCTCTTTACCCACTAGACGACCATTTTTTCCGTCATAATACTCTACCCATTCGTCTTTGTGCAAACGTTTGGCAGCAATATCAATTGCTCTTTGCGCTAGATCTACACGATCCATTTTGACTGCTGCTGCCACAAAAAAACCTAACAGTACTGGCCAGTTGCCCCCATTATGATATGACCAAGGACGATTTTTGGGGTCACAGCCAGTCAGGATCTGCCAGTCTCGATTCTTCAAGGCAGGAAAACAGATTTTCATGGGCATCCAACCAATTAAATCTTCCCATTTTTCTTCAATGGTGTGGAGAATAATTTGTCCCTGTTGTAGTGTCACCAAGGATGACAGGATTGCTATCATATTGCCTAAAGCAAAAAACCGACAGTCTAGGTGAGAAGGACCCAAATTACCAGCTAAATATCCCCCCTGTTCGGGAAACCATTCACTTAGTTCAGCATAGGGAATTGATTCAGCATAAATATTGAACTGGTTTAAAGCATCTTCACCATATTCTTCTGAATGGTAACGATAAATGACGTTGAGCTTTTCTGGATCTAACCAGTAGTTATGACGAATATGGCTAGTTAAGGGTGGAATGCGATTCTCAATTGCCTGGAGAATTTTGACATTTTCTTTGTTGTAGAGCAACAATTCTTTGGCGCAGCGCAAAGTAGTATGAAATAGCGCCTGAATCTCCAAAGGATGCCCATTAATTCCCATGCGACGGTCAATCATACAAGCTCCATCAGGAACAAGTAGCGTGGGGTACATATCAAATCGTGCCGAGAGACAAAGCTCGATAATTAATCTAATCCCCTTTTGCATTTCAGGACTGTGAGCAAAAGAACTTTCGCCTGTGGCTTTAACGTAAGCTCTTAAGAGAAATGTCCACCATAGACAAGAATCTACAGGAGTAACTCGACCAATAGCATGGTCGCCAAAATCGGCTTTGAGAAATTCCTCAGATCCCTGATGCAACACCTTAAAGCTCGCTGGCATCAATCCCCGTCCAGGCTCTAAGAAATCAAGCTGCTTTTCCTTAATCTGTAGTTTGAGAGTCTCAAGCAAAAAATTACGGACAATATCAGTTCTGCCTCTAGTGAGAAAAATCAAAGCAGCAGGCACAAAATCTCGGACAAAACACTGATCGTAATTTATAGCAGGGGAGCTATAGTCACCAGCAGCCAAAGTGCCAATAGGCTTACCTCGATAGTAGATAATAGATGATTCGAGAGCTTGCCATGCTTCGGCTGCAATAACATAACTTTGTTTGACACTCAATTGTATAAAACCCCTATTTTTTGATAATCTGCTGGTTTTTAGCTAACTTGATAATGAATAGAAAATTAGATTTATCTGTTATTATCCACTACTTTATTCGGTTTCTCTGAAACTTTTGCCTTTGTGGATCGTCAAAAATACTGAAGCGTCAACTAAATATGAGGCATTCAACATAATTACCCTCATAACTATACAAAATCACTAACTATTTTTTCAAACATCAATTAAAAAGTCACTCAGATCTATGAATTTAAATCAGCATTTTAAAACTTTAGTCTCACTAGCTAGTATTCCTGGTGCGATCGCTTTTTTAGGCATCCCTACTAAGGTTAATGCTTTGGATCTTGAAGGTTTAAACCCCAATCGTCTTCAACACTTACGTCAAGTTATTGCTCAAAGCAACCCGCCAGAGGTGATTATTAACGAACCAGGCTCTGAGCCAGCCAGTCCTCGGACTACTAGCAACGCTGATACTCGATTTAACTGCGAACTGGTCAATGGTGAATACACCGTAATGTATTATCCCGAAAGCCGACCCGATCAGGGTTATGCTTGGGCAATTCCTAGCGAACTAGGTGGTGGCTGGACTCCCCAAAAACGTTGTAATGCGATTACCGATCGCTTTGAATCCTATCGTGATGATGGATTATTGGAGTTAACTACAGGAACCGAAAATGGCTATGATACTATCTGCGTCACAACCCAAGTAGATCCTACAGATTGCCGTTTGGTTCTAACCGTTCCCCCTGGACAAGATCCCCAATTAACTCGTGATTTGATCTTCGATAATTTACTGGTTGCTGACGATGGTGGTTCTACTCAAGGAGTATATACCTTTGGCGATCGCCAAGGAGGAGGAAGCGATATTTTAAACGAAATCGGTAAGGTGATTAATGGTGGTAGTGGCAACCGTAATAACTCCCGTAAATCTTCACCCGAAGATATTAACCTGAAACCATTTTTAGATCCCGCTGACGGCGGTACAGGACAATACCTAAAAAGCAATGCTGCTGCACCAACACCGAGTAGTTCCGAACGTAAGCCAGACTTGTTTAAGTAAAGGGCTGCGCCCTAGCTATTAGCTTTTAGCTTTTAGCTCTTAGCCATTAGCCATTAGCTTTTAGCGCAATTAGAAGAGACTTTAAACTTCTCCTAATTGCGACGCGAAGGACGGACGCGCTAGCTAATCCTTTAGGGCAGACTGCTCATTGCTCACTGTGACGCGAGCTTGCGAGCTAATCCTTTAGGACTCATTGCTAAGCGTGCGCCAATAATTGATCCGCTTGCTTGGCGGTTTCAAAGAAATAGCGAACATTATCTTCAGGAGTACCCACCAATACCCCGTGTCCTAGGTTAAGAATATGTCCTTGATTCCCTGCTTTGCGAATTGTATCTAAAATGCGATCGCGAATTACGTCATGAGAACCAAACAAAACACCAGGATCGATATTTCCCTGTACCTTCATATCTTTACCTAGTCGCTGTCTAGCCTCAGCCATATCCACCGTCCAATCGACGCTGACAATATCTGCCCCTGAAGGAGTCATGCGCTCAAGCAAACCAGCACTACCGCTAACTAATAAAATCAGTGGTGTATCAGGATGAGTCTGTTTAACCTTACGAAATACCTGCTGTTGATATGGTAGAGCGAAGGCTTCATAATCTTGGGGACATAGTTGTCCCGCCCAAGAATCAAACATCTGCACCGCTTGAGCGCCACAGTCGATTTGGTAACAGACATAAGTAGCGATCGCATCTGCTAACTTGCTTAATAGCTGATGTAAAATCGTTGGGTCGGAAAATGCCATCCCCTTGATATTTGCGTAAGTCTTAGAACCTTTGCCTTCTACGGCGTAAGCAGCTAAAGTCCAGGGCGCACCAACAAAACCTAAGACGGTAGATTGATTGTTTACTTCTGAGCGCAAGCTTTCTAAAATAGTTCTAATAAAAGGTAGAGATTCCTCTGGTTGTAAAGCGTGTAGCTCATCTACCTGCTGCTGTGAACGAATCGGCGAACTAATAATTGGGCCTTTCCCCTCGGCAATATCCATTTCAATACCCAAACCAGGAAGTGGGGTAACAATGTCGGAGAACATAATCACACCGTCGGGCTGAAAAGCTTTCCAAGGCTGCAAGGAGATTTCAATTGCTACTTCAGGAATTTCAGAACGTTCACGAAAGCTAGGATATTTATCTCGAATATCACGATACGCTTTCATATATCTTCCCGCTTGGCGCATCATCCAAACAGGAGGACGCTCTAATTTTTCGCCACGGGCTGCTCTTAACAGTAATGGCGTTTCCTGTACTTCGCTCATTTTATAATTCCTGTTTAATATTTTTTTTAAGTGCAACTGCTAGCTTACCATTCCACAAAGGTTTGATTGCCCTGACCGATTGTTTAATTATGTGAAGCGAGTTAAGAAATAGGAAGTCAGAAGGTAGGGGCGAACGGCTGTTCGCCCGTACAGAAGTAGCAAGTTAATTAAATATTTTTAAGCTGCCGTATTGAAACTACTTGATAAATTCTACTAAACTGATCTTAGGGTAAATATCCCAAGAATTAAGGTTGAGCAAATATGTTGGGAAATTTTCAGCAAAGTAACTTGCGAATTGAAGTTAACGCTTCAGAGCAAATGATTAAAGACAGCTTACTCCAAAGCGATCGCTTGAAGCAATGGATGTGGCCCCAAAACTTTGCCTCCTTATCTGGCAAGCTAAGTCCTGGAGATACTTTTGTTAGCTCTTTAGGATTAGTAGAAATTGACCACAAGGTAGATATTGTTGAAGATCACAGCCTCCGCCTACTATTGAGTAAAGGTATTGACGGCTTTCATGAATGGCATTGGGGTGATGGTTGGTTGCAATCTCGTTTGGAAGGGGTATCGATTTTACCCCTCAATCTCGGTCAGACTTTAAGTCTATTTCGTTTACGCCAATATCTTAATGCCAACAAGACTTAATCTTTTTCATTAGGAATTGAAACTTTTAGCAGCTAGCTTACTTACTTGCTTCTAACTGTCTAAATTCCTCTTGCAGCATAGTTACAAGCTGATAGTTTTCTTTCGCCTGGGCTACTTTTAAGCGATGTTGGAGACTGTTTTGCAAGTTTTCTATATGTTTCTGCTGAGCAAGAGTATCTTGCAACTGGTATCGGAGAATATTAACAGCTAGGTTAGTAGCTTCTGCTGAGTCAGTATTTCGTCTTGCAGAGTATGTTTGCGAACCTTGATGCAGAGTATTAGTCGTCCGATTATGTTGAGGACTTTCTAAACAAGATATGTGACGCGGCAATTTAATCTTTACTGAAGGATCTACGATTAAGCGATCGCTTAATTCACTATCGCCTGGAGCGTCTCGATAATTTAAAGAGCGGGATAAATTTAACATTACTAAAATATCTCTGGTTAAAAATAAATGATAGTCAAAGTATAAAATTCATGACTTAGAGGATATCTGAAAAGTCTAATTGCTACGTTTCCAGTGGGTAGATCCCCCTAAATCCCCCTTGTTAAGGGGGACTTTGATTCCGATTCTCCCCTTGTTAAGGGGGGCTAGGGGGGATCTGCTAGGGTCTAAGCATAACAGAATTGAGTTCTCAGACATCCTCTTAGAGGCACTAAATCTTAGCACCTCTAAACGAACAATAATTAAAATTAATCTTGGGTATAGTGAACACCACGATAGGTAAGCTCTGATTTAACGTGCTTACGACGATGTTGTTCTTTCAAATGGTGGACTTTCCAAGGTTTACCACGATATTTTCCACCAATTTCTCCTTCACTGACATCCCACTCAAGATGAGGAGCTTCGTAAGATTTGCCTCTAAATTGTAATTTCATTGTCTTGTTTTGCTACTCAATATAATTTTCTATATGCGACAAAGCAGTTGTCATTTAAGTACCTACTGCGATCGCAGCAGATACAGTTATTTTTGCTTTACACATAAATAATATAGCTAATTTCTGTAGCTATTGTTACCGTTTAACCAGAAAATTATATTATTTAATAATATTTATCGATCTTTACAGCTGTTTTTGGTTCTAGTGGTGTGTCAAAATTATTTTGAGGGATAGTACGTATAGAAGTCACGCATTACCTACTACCTAATCTCAACCCATCAATTCAAACTTGACGACCTATTAGATTGCATAGCGTCATCGACTTGGGCATAAAGTTCGGCTAATCCAGCGTCATTGGTCAAAACCAGATCGGCTAAAGCTATTTTTTGCGCCAAAGGCATTTGGCTGTTGATTCTGGCTGCTGCTTGCTGAGGTGTTAAACCGTTGCGCTGCTTTAATCGTTCAATTTGTAAAGAGCGATCGCAACTTACCACCCAAATCTCTGTCACCAAAGCCATCAAATTCGCTTCAAACAGCAAAGGGATAGATAACACTACTATGTTACTTGTTAAATGTTGTAATTCTTGTGCAAAGCGATCGCGCACAAAAGGATGAATCTGCGACTCTAGCCACTGTTTTTCTGGAGGATTGTTAAAAATAATCTCCCCTAAAGCAGAGCGATTAAGCTCGCCATCGGGTAACTTAACCTGGTCACCATATCGCTGCCAAATAGCTTGGAAAATTGGCGAACCTGGGGTTACAGCTTCTCTGGCATAGACATCTGCATCTAAGACTGGCAAAGCATATCGATCTGCGAGGTAATTAGAGACGGTAGTCTTGCCTGTGCCGATTCCCCCCGTCAATCCAATCAGTCGTTTAGCTAAATTTGGCATACTCCAAGTGATAGTCGTACAAAGTTAGATTAGGACATTAATAATAATTGGCTCGTAAGTAGGAAATAGGAAGTAGGAAATAGGAAATAGGACATAAAAAGTAGTATTTCAAAAATGTTTTAACTTTGTTACGTGTGGCATAAAGTATTTTTCTATCAAAAGAAAGTTTTTCTGACTACGGAAGCTTGATAAACTATTGCCTAATGATTCGATGATCTTAAATCAAGGAGTAAGGCTTGTGTTAGACCAGAAAGCAAAAAAAATAATGCTGCGTAAAATTCCCCACGGACTTTATATCTGCGGTGTCAAGGAAGGGGAGGAAATGAATGGTTTTACCGTTAGCTGGTTAATGCAATCATCTTTTGAACCACCTTTAGTCGTTAACTGCGTTAAAAAAGGCACTGTCTCTCATGAAATGATTAAAAACACTCAAGTATTTGCGATTAGTTTCCTCGAATCAGCACAAAAAGATTTAGCAGCATCTTTCTTTCGACCAAAAACCCGTGTTGGTAATAAATTTGAAGATGTAGAATTTTATGAGGGAGAAGCAACAGGCTGTCCAATTATCCAAGACTCTTTAGGATATATTGAATGCAAGGTAGTCGGCGCAGTAGAAGAAGGTGACCACACAGTATATGTTGGCGAAGTAATTGCTTCAGGGATTCACCGAGAAGGCGATCAGCTCTTATTATCTAGCACTGGCTGGGAATACGGCGGCTAATTTTAGATTGGGCAACAAATATAGCTGTAGGTAAAAACGTTAGGAAATCTTCGAAATACTACTTCCTATTTGCCCTAAAGGATTCCCTACGGTCACGAAGCTTATGCTAAAGCATTTGCGAAGCTTATCCTTTAGGACTAGCTACGCGTCGTCCTTTAGGACTTCCTATTTCCTATTTCCTATTTCCTATTTCCTATTTCCTATTTCCTACTTCCTAATCGAGTCTGGATGCTCAGATTCAAGATAACCGACTTCTTCTTCCAGGCGATCGCAACAATAACGAACTAAAGCTAAACCGTCTGCTTGTGATATTGTACCTGTGGTGGTGGGAAATTTAGCTAATAATTGAGCCTCGGTAGTGGTATATTCTCCCAGTGTGGTTTTAAATTGAGCTAGATAATGACCAACCTCGCTATCTTCGTGGCAGCTAAATTCTAAAATTGAATCGAGATAATCTTTAATCGCTGTGTTATGAATTCCTTCGGTTACCGCAGCGTATAGCAGCTCATTATTGAGATAGTCAAACTCTGGTACATTCAATTTTTGCCCCTGTAGCTGGAACGTTTTGCATCCTACCTGGGGTCGAACGGTTATATTTTCTCGACGCACTCGATTTGCCGCCTCAGAAATTAAAGCTACTAATGCCAGGGTTACATGAGGATAGTTACTATCTGCGCCTCTTAGTTCGACTGTCCCAATCGAATTAAGTCGAATTGGATTCCAGCCTGCGGTTAATAATTCACCACCAGAATCGAAAAACATTTGTCTGTCTACCCCTGCGAGATCCATTGCCTGTAGCCAACTGTGGTAGCGATGAAATAGCTGTCCAGTTAAATCTTCGACGGTTTCAGCATAGGGCATCAAACCACCTACAGACGGAAGGTTAGTATAAACTCCTTGCCATGCAAAACGTTTGCTTCCTCGATAGTGAATTGTACGCATTGCCTTACCTGCTACTTCTCCCTGATAAAAAGGACAGGCGCGAGATAAAGTAATGATGGCCGCATCAAAAGCGATCGCCAGATTATAAATATTTAGTACTCTTTCTCTCGCTTCAGCAGAGGAATTATAAGCCAGACCAATTTGGCGATCTACGACATCAGTAGGCAGATCTAAATGAATATGCGTCCCTGTACATTTTGCAGCATGATCGAATCTTCCCGCGCCGACAGTTCTTACCTGCAAATGATAATTAGGTTTATTCCTGATTACTGGCGTAGTAAATAGAGGATAGGTAGATAAGGGATATACTCGTAAATCTAACTCTTGGGCTGCTTTTAACAAGATTCGCAGCAGGTCGAGATATTCGACTTTTAATTCGCTAAAGTTATTAACTGGAACAGTATTGATCTCTACAATACTTTTAACAAATTCTGGGGCAAAACAATTAGCAGAGCGATTACTGGGTTTGGCGATCGCACAACAGCGCTCTAGAAATTCATCAGCGCGATGGGATAAAAAACCCTCTAAATCGACAATAAAAAATTCTTGCTCCAGTCCAAGACGAGAATTGTTAAGCTCCATCTCATTATCATAGTTTTTTAAGTTGCTATAATTTGTAGCGACTGCTTCACTTTGATGATTAAGGGAAAAAACATTTAGCCAGCTTCAACCAATTTGAAGACAACTTAAATTATTTATGAGCAATCTATTTAATCATAATCAGCAATTAAATTCGGATTTAACTTCAATTCAAGAACCGATCGCCAATGCCCCAACCGAAGTCAAGCAGGTAATTGAACAGGTTTTAAAGTTAGAGAAAGACAAGCTTTATTTAAAAACTCCCCGTAATATTAATGATGATATTCTAAATATTATTAAACACGTTGTGCAATGAAGTTAAATTACCTGCAACTGTGCAACTTTCGCCAGTTTTATGGCAAAACCCCACAGATCAAGTTTGCCAGCGGAGCAAAAAACACTACTGTAATCTATGGTAATAACGGTGCAGGGAAGACTTCAATTCTCAATGCTTTCACCTGGGTGCTTTACGAGAAGTTTACCGCAGCTTTCGCTTTACCAGAATTATTAATTAATCAAAGATCTTTAGTGGAAGCACCACCAGAAAAAGCGGTAGAATGCTGGGTTGAGCTACAGTTTGAACGCGATCGCCAGATTTATCAATTGAAGCGCAAGTGTTACGCCACCAGAAATGCTCAACATGAGGTTAGCTACACTCAGGCTAATTTATTTATGTTAGTAGCGGGAGATGATGGACGTTGGTATCCGCCTTTAGAGTCGCCAGAGGATATAATTAACCGCATTTTACCCGCTAGTTTGCATCAGTATTTTTTTTTCGACGGGGAAAGAATCGATGGTTTCTTTCGTCAGAATCATAACTCGACTATTGCTGAAGACACCAAAGAGTTATTAGGAGTCAAGGTTTTAGATCGGGGAATTGAACATTTAAAAAAAGCTAAAAGGAGTTTACAAGAGGAGTTGGCAGAATTAGGCGACGCTCAAACCAAGCAGCTATTGAGAGAAGAAATCAAGCTAGAGCAAGATCTCGAAGCGATTAAAAAACTGATTACCAAAATCACCAGAGAAGTAGCTGAGTTAGAACAACATAAAGCAAATTTATCACGACAGCTATTAGAAATTAGTGGTGTTAATGAAATTCAAAAGCTTAAGCTCAAGTTAGTCAAACAGCAGAAATTAATTAAGCAAAATCTACTTCAAAGTAAAAAGGAACTGAAAAGGTTATTGTCGCAGGATAGTTATGTAGTATTTCTCCCAGAAATCGGCGATCGCTTTTTAGACTTATTGCAAACATTACGCGATCGCGGACAGCTTTCGAGTGGACTCAAACAAGAATTTATTCAGCAACTATTAGATCGACAGTCTTGTCTTTGTGGTGAGACTCTTATTCCTGAGACAGCAGCATATAACAGTGTCAAGTCATGGCTAGAAAAAGCGGAATTAAAAAACATCGAAGAATCGGCAATTCGGTTAGAGACACAGGTAAACACAATTAAATCTCAGTCGGCTGATTTTTGGCAGCAGCTAGATCGACAACAGACAGAAATTAAGCAGCAGTATCTTGAACTTAATCGCCTTGAAGCCGAGACAGAACAGGCTAATAAACAACTAAATAACTATCCCAATCGAGATTCCCAACAGCTACAGCAAAATATCGAGGCGATTGAAGAGAAAATTAAAAGTCTAGTCTTAGAACAGGGTGAAAACCAACAGCAACAGAGCGATCGCATTAAGCAATTAGAACAATTAAACCAACAGATCGCCCGACATCAACAAACCGAGAATAAACAACAGTTGGCTCAAACCAGAATTGCCGTTACAGAAGAAGCGATCGCTAGACTGCATGAAGTGAGAACCCGTCTGGAGCAACAGTTTCGCCTGGCTTTGGAACAAAAAGTGCAAGAAATTTTTAGCTTTATCTCCTTTACGCCTTATATTCCTCAACTGAGCAGCGATTATAAATTAACCCTAAGCGAAAATACTTCAGGGATCGCCACACCTGTGGCTGCATCAACGGGAGAAAACCAAATATTAAGCCTATCGTTTATTGGTGGCATTATCGATCGCGTGAGGCAATGGAGCGAGGGCAATAGTTTATTGGGATATGATAGCAGTACTTTTCCGATTGTGATGGATTCTCCTTTCGGCAGCCTAGATCAAATCTATCGTCGACAGGTAGCCAAAGCAATTCCTCAGCTAGCCAACCAACTAATTATTCTAGTGACTAAAACTCAATGGCAGGGAGAAGTAGAAGAGTCAACACAATCATTGGTTGGACAAGAATATGTGTTAACCTATTATTCCCCAAAACAGAACTGTAAGCCAGATCGTCTCGAATTAAACCGACAAAATTATCTCTTGGTTCAACCCAGTTTGAGTAATTTTGAATATACTGAAATCGTTCTAGTCAACAGTGCAGATTAGTAACTATTTCTCACAGTGATGACCGTAAAACTTAGGTTATAACTGTGTAAACAGATTGTTATTTTGTACAACAGCTATAGGGGCAGATATAGGAGTGAAGGAAAAATGCTTTTCTTAGATCATACACAGGTACAGTATTGCAAAATACAAAGCGGAGATCAGACATTATCGGGCTTAATCTATAACCAAAATCTGTTTATTAGAGAAAAAGCTTTCCCCAAGGAAGAAATAGAAGCAGCCATTAAAGAATGCCGCGAAGAATATCTAGATCATGAAGAGAGATCGCAGATTGCCACCTTACTAGTAAAAGGCAAAAATAGCGTTGGCATCTGGATGCAAAATAACAAGTATAAAGCTAATATTATTCCTGGTTCTAGTGAGCAAACGACAGCAAAACCTCAATCGTCCGCTAATAATGCCCAAGCCAAGGGTAATGCTCAAAGAATTAGTATCAGAGAGTTAGCGAGTAATATGCATTCAGAACGAGGCGTAGAAATTAAAACCCGACGTCATAAACTAATGCTGTTTCAACGGTGTTTTCTCGGTAATGAAGCTGTCGATTGGATCGTCGCTCAGGTAAAAGTATCGAGAGAAGATGCGATCGTTTTAGGTCAGAAAATGCTCGATAAAGGCATTTTTCAACATGTTTCTAATGAACATCAATTTAAGGATGAACCTATTTTCTATCGTTTCAATGAGGATCAGGGTAAAAGTATTTGGAACAGTTCGATGTGACATCCTCCCAGCGTGGGACTTAGCCTGACATTTCAGTTAAAAATCTAAACCAAGAAATTGATTTTATTAGCCAGGTGAAAATTGGGGAAAACTTGATTTAGGCGATCGCTCGGAACAGATAAGTGCTGGTGGAGAATTGCTGAAAATATTTCTCGAAAGTCGGTGGTAACTGGCAAATCTCGGTTTTGCTCTATTGCCGACTCGCCTAAACCCAACCACTCGCCATAGACATTACCGCCACGTACTGCCCCTCCTAAAAGCCAAATTACGTTGCCGTATCCGTGGTCTGTTCCTTTATTACCGTTTTCTCTCACCGTTCTGCCAAATTCTGAGATCACCGCAATTACAGTATCGGCAAAAATTGGCTCTAACCCATGAGCTAAAGTGGCTAGACCTTCCCCCAGAGAAGGCAACAAGCGTTCCAAAAGAGGATTTTGATTAACATGGGTATCCCAACCACCAATTTGCATAAAGGCTAATTGCGTCTGAGCATTGCCCACCATCAGTTTTGCCACTTCCACAGCGTCATCGACAAAAGCATTAACCCGTTTTGCTCCTCGTGAAGCCTCGATCATCTCTTGAGCTAACTCCGACATAACTATATCTCTAGCTTTACTCCCAGTTTGGTAAGCCTGACTCAAAGGATCGCTGCCACTATACAACTGACTAAAAGCTTGGCGGACAGCAAGATTATCGCTGGGAATTGGTACGGCGGAATTCAATCCAGGTTTGAGACTAGCGATCGCCATTTGACCCTTGAGAATATAAGGAGTAGTCACCCCAACATTAACAGCCTGAGTGGGTCGATCTTGAGGTAGTTGAGCTAGCAGTCGATTCATCCAGCCATCAGGGGTATCTTTTACGCCAGGAGTACCATTTTCCCAATAATCTTGAGCCTGAAAATGCGATCGCTCCAGTACGGGAGAACCACTAGCATGGACAAAGGCTAATTGCTGGCGATTCCAGAACGGCATCAGCTCTTTGAGTTGGGGATGTAAACCAAAAAAGCCATCCAGATCGAGCGTCCCCTGGGGCTGCTGTGGATAGGGTATGGCAATCGTTGGTCTGGCTTCATAATATTCTGCCTCTTGGTGGGGAATCACCATGTTTAAGCCATCAACAGCACCTCTAAGAAAAACTACCACTAGACGCTTACGGTTTTTGCTATTTACCTGTTGCGCCACCCAGCTATTACAACCGATGGGGAGTAACATTCCTCCTGTTGCTAAACCTGCCGCCGTTAAAAAATTTCTTCTGCGCATATTTTTTGCTTTTTACTCAGTTGTTTTAGCGATACATTGCTTCGGGACTTCCCATCATCAAGGCAGTACGCAGCTTGACAGGTGTTTGCTCAATTACTTCTTTGGTGTGGGGAGAAAATGCGCCTAAATTTTGTGCCAATTGTTGGATTTCAACTCGGCTGTTTTTATTTAGAACGCCATTGGCGATCGCTCTGGCAAAACCTGTTCGTTGTAACATTGCTTGGGGATTTAACCAAACTGATTGAGTATTGCTATATCCATTAGGAGCTATACATCCATAGGTGGGCATTGATAGCTGAAATAGCATCCCGCGTAATCTTTTGAGGTTAGGCTGTTGAATCTCTCCCAATCGCACCAAGGAAATCAAATACTGGTAAGGGGTTTTAAACTTTTGGCCAAAATACTGAGGATCGTTGAATTCCTGGCTGTGAATTAAAGCATCCATAACTAGCTGGATATTCCCCTGACTATCCAGAAACTTCTTGGCTAGGTGGTTAACTAATGATTCGGGGGGTCGATCGGCGACAAAATATTGCGCTAGCTCATAACTAATGTGATGGGCAGTTGCGGGATGATTTGTCAGGATTTTTAAAGCTGCTTCGCCTTCCTTAACACCGTCAGCAGGAATTTGCTGTCCCAAAAACACTTTATCTTGGCGATCGTGACGGCTAGCAAAAAAGAAAAAGCCTTGTTGTTCTCCCTTTTTCCCCGAACGATCCGTACTCCAACCAGTAAATATTCGAGCCAGAGCAATTACATCATCCTGACTATAGCCTCCCTCTACTCCAAGAGTATGTAACTCCATTAACTCACGAGCATAATTTTCATTTAGACCCCTGTTGTGCTTTTTGCCTGCGGGGCTATCTGGCGCAGTATTCATTTGATTATCTAAATACATGAGCATCGCTGGATGTTTTGCTGTCGCCAATAACAAATCATAGAAGTTGCCTAAAGCATGAGTCCGAATTTGATTTTCATAGTCGTATAACCAGAACTTAACCGCGTCTTTCTGAGCGTAAACATTAAAGTGATTGAACCAAAAATCGACCATCACTTCCTGTAGCTGACGATTAGAGTAGATTGCCCTAACTAGATGAGCATCCGCAACTTTGTTAATCGTGCTGGTATTTAGTTTTGCGATCTCTTGCTGAATTTCTTGCTGTTGTTCACTTGATAGTTGGGAATTTTTGAGCTTTTTGCGTAGGGCAGTAGCATTTTGATTCAGTTCGATTGGATTTTGGTTAATTGAACCAAGCTGGGCTAAATAGTCTTCTAGTCGGGAAGATTCACTCATAGATTGAGGCTTAAGCTGAGACTGAATATAAGCTTCAATTCCAGTTTTAGCAACCTGTTCTAACTGGGCTGAAGTTGTGCCAAAGCTCAATCTAGACAAGACATGCCGTTGATGATTTGGGGATTCACTAGCTGCAACATAATCTAGCGAATTTAACCAAAACGAGCTTAAAATTATGCTGATAAACCAGCTAAATAGCTTACTGACCATAGATCTACAACTAATTTTATTAAGCATCGTAGTTCTCCTCAAAACCAATTTTAAGTATTTGTAAGTATTAGATTTAATACGCTTTTCCCTAAAGGATTAGCTCCTACGTCGCGTCACAAATGAGTAGACCACAACAATGAAATTCAAATAAGAGCTAAAAGCTAAAAGCTAAAAGCTACGAACTAATTCATTAAAAACATAGTCTATTCAAATGAAAGCGGCTGTAATACCCAGACTGCGATCGCTAAATTATTTAGTTAGACGAAGTTCTATTAACAAAAGTTGCAAATATGAGTCGTTTTAATAAAAAAAATTAATTATTAGATAGTATTTGAATAGATATAAAATCAATTTAGAAACTATTTATTCTAAGTTTTGCTCGATCCCCAACTATCATTACTAAATCCTGTAGTTTCTAATTAATATCTGTATTATTTAACCTGACAAAAATATTTAGGAAAATTAAGCTCATGAAAGTTTCTTCGGATTTAAGTCAATCAATTATATTCGCTCTACTTCTTGCTTTTAGCAGCGTAGCTGTAATTTTGCTAATGTCGCTGGTTGGTGGTTAGATTTAATTTAATAGTTTTTAAATTGCTGAAATTACATCCAGACAAATTATCTAATTAAAACGATTAAACACTGTACTATGATTAAAACATTTTGCAGTGTTTTTTAGTCTTTGATAATTGTTTTAGAAACCAATCGCGTTTTTTTGCGATCGCCTTGGGATAAATCTTTACCGATCTGGAGTCGAGTTGCGTTGGTTTGCAGGATCGTTGCACCTGCTTTGTCTCCGAGTTGTAGAGCAGTTTTGGCAGCAGTTTGTAACATTGTAGCTGCCCCAGCGCGATCGCCATCTTGTAACTTAGTTTCCGCAATTTGGGTTTGACGATATTTAGCTAAAGTCAAAATATGATTTTGGACTTCATCGCTGGGTTGAGCCTGATATGAATCTTGAGATTCTAATTCAATCGCCAGAACATCGGAGTGGAGATTTTCTTGGTTAGTACTAGGATCGTCGTACTTCAGCTGAACCGCTGCAATTTTATGGGTGCCTGGAGACAACTGATTAAGATAAAGATTAATTAAAATTACCCGTGGTCGATCCATCATCAGATCTCCCAAGCGAACCGTGAAGTAATTACCTTCTAAGTGAATTGGTAGTTCAATTGTTTCAGGGGCTACCTGTGCCACTGGCTTTAATTCAGCCAGACGAACTTTAGGCATTAACTCCACCGTTAAACAACTGTTGGTTAAACCGACAGACTGAGCGCGGTTAAAAAGACGCTCAAACTCAGTCACTGCTTCATTTGGCTGTTCAATATAGACTAAAGTTCCTTGAGCTAAATCGGCGATTTGTTCCAAAATATCCTGATTCCAATGCTCACCAAAACCCAAAGTATCAATGGTTACGTTATATTCAGCCGCTAATTCTGCCAGTTTCAGACAGCGATTATTATCACCGTGTTCATTTTCGCCGTCGGTTAATAAAAAGATGCGGGATACACAGTGCAGGTTGTGGGCAGCTACTTCCTTGAGTCCTAAGCGTAATCCTTCATCAATAGCAGTTCCACCATCCGCCACCATCAGCCGAATTTTCTGTTTAATTGGCTCAACATCCATTACCTTTTGGTTTGGCACAATCACCTTTGCCCGATGATCGAACGTCACCACGCTAATACGATCGTTAGGCTTGAGTTTTTCGATCAGATTAATAGCAGCCTCTTTAACCATTTCTAATGGTTTTTCTGACATTGAACCACTGCGATCTAAAACTAAGCAGAGATTTAGAGGTAGTTCTGTTGTCTGGTCATCAGGAATAGCGGAGATTGCCAGAGAAAGTTGACGTTGACTACTATTTAACCGAGCATCAATATTGGCATCACTAAGGTAAGACTGTAGACCGACTCTCATGGCTGTAAAGGAATATAGAAGTTATGATTCTATAATATGACTCGATCATCATTGTATTGCCAAATAAAAAAGGGGCATTAATACCCCTAAAAACTTTAATAATTAATCAATGCTGATGGAAGTAGGTGCAGTACCAGTAGGAGGAAGACTAGAACCTCGGCGAAAATCTGCATAGAGGCGATCGCGCCAAGCAAAGAAAGGTTCAAACGTAATATTATCAGCTAATCCAGGAATACCCTTGCCCTTGAGGGGATCGGGAATATTGAGATAAGAACCGACGGGAAACTTCAAGTAAATACTCAATCCTGCCACAGCAAAATCAGCTAAAGTTGGCGTATCTCCCGTTAAATAAGCTTGGTTTTGCAAAATTAGACATAAAGCTTCTAAATCTTGAGTTAAACCTTTTTTGGCTGTTTTAACGGCATCTCCACCAAAGCCAACCCCTGTTCCTAACACCTCTAAAACCTCGCCAGGAATAGCTCCTATAGCAGTTTTAACTAAATCGGGAGTGTTATCTGGTAACAAAGAAGTCCGAAAATTCTGATTTTGATTTAAAGCACCGATAAAAGCCTTGCGCGCCTTTAAACCGATTGAAACATCTGCCCACTCTTCAATTAGCAAACACTGTCCCTTAGCCAAGGAATCTGTGGGTAGGATTGGGCGTTCGGGATACTTGCGTTCCAAATACAAAGCAATTTCTGTCGAGTCAGCAACATAAGTACTGCCGTCTTTGAGAACTGGTACTTGGCGACTACCTGACTTTTGCATCAGTTCAATCTGACCAACTCCAGGAGTAACTTCGATTTTACGATACTCTAACTGTTTGTAATCTAAAATTAGACGAACTTTTTCAGTATAGTGAGATAACTCAAATTGATATAGCTCTAACATTAAAACTCCTTATAATCAGATCGACTCTTTTGATCTTTAATTTACCTTGTTCTAACAATTGATGTCATCTTTCTCAAGTCTAGACTGTTTTCAACTAATTATAATGTGGGGAAATTTACTAGATCTTGAAAAGGCTATAACAAAGCAAAGCATCAACTCGACCATAAGCAGGAATATTGTAAGCATTTCAACATCTCCTGGTCTCATGCTCTTTATCATTGGAACGTTTGGCAACATTTTTATCCTTACTTTGATGTAAAGGAGGTTTAAAATTATTAAAATTAAAAGTACCAAGTCTTTACAGAACTAGAGTTGATGAAATTACCTGTTAAACCAACTTCAGCACTAACCTTAGAAGAATTTTTGCAATTACCAGAAACTAAACCAGCAATTGAATATTATCTTGATGGGCAAATTTACCAAAAACCTATGCCACAAGGCCAACATAGCACTTTACAAATTGAATTAGCATCTGCTGTCAATCAAGCAGGAAAAGCGCAAAAATTAGTTTATGCCTTTACAGAATTACGCTGTAGTTTTGCAGAACAATCGATAGTACCCGATATAGCTGTTTTTGAATGGCAAAGAATTCCTTTAGATAAAAATGGTCGTATTGCTAATAGATTTGAATTAGCTCCAGATTGGATCGTTGAAATCCTTTCTCCCGACGGGCGGCACAAGCTCCCGAATGCGATTCGGGAGACGCGCCCTCAACAATCCGCAAATAAGGTCATTCGTAAAATTACATTTTGTCTCAAAAATGACACAAAATTAGGCTATTTAATCGATCCTGATGATGAATCAATTACAGTTTTTCAACCTAACCAATTACCAGAAGTAAAAGATAAGCAGGATATCTTACCCGTTTTAGATGTGTTGAATAGTTGGCAACTTACAGTTGAAGATGTCTTCAGTTGGTTGAATTTTGTCTAAGCTCGATCTCTTACTAATTACGTCTAGTGTGAATTCTGCTATATGTGCTATTTTCAGTAACCTTTTGAGGACGACGACGCAAGCGATACATCACTAACCCAGTGAAAAATAAAATAGTGGGTGTTAAACCAACAAATACGTAAAGAATACGAGTTGGTAAACCGCCAAACGTGCCGTAGTGTATAGGAACAAAAGCATTTAAAATGCGATCGCCCAATTGAGCCTTCTTACTATTAATTACGTGTAGCACTTTGCCACTATAGCGATCGATGTCTACTTTATTGGCCAAATATTGCGCATCTTGGGGTTGCTTTAGGTAGACAGTAAAAACTGCATCGGGTTTAGTGGGGACAGAAATAACACTAGGCTTGGCTTCTGGAATAGTTGCGATCGCTGTAATATTACTTAGAAAGGCAATGATAAATAGTAAAGCAATCTGCAAACGTCTTGTATCCATAATGTTAACCTCTAATTGTTAGTAAAAACATCTTTAAAACTTGACAGAAACTAAACCAATTACAGAAAAAGGTGAGCCTGGTTCATTAGCATTGGTTCTGCTATTTTGAGTAGTGATAACAAGCTAAATTGAACTAAATAAAAGCTATCTTTGATTAATTGCACTTTTTTGATTCTTATTAGATTAGATTAAATTATTTTGAATTGCGAGTGATTAAGAAATAAGTAAAATTAACTGGCTTGTTGGGCATTGTCTAAAATGGAAGTACGATTTTCAGGAGATAAAAATTATGAATCCCATTACTATTGACGAAGCTGCCCAAAAGTTACCAGATTTAATTGATGCAGCACTACGTGGAGAAGAGGTCGTTATTATCAAAGATGGCTCGGTGGTAAAATTAATTCCAACCAATTCTGTTAAGCGTTATCCTGCTCAAGCTGGTAGTGCGAAAGGTCAAGTCTGGATGTCTGATGACTTTGATGAACCACTGGAGGAATTTAAAGAATACATGGAATGAGATTATTACTAGACACCCATACATTTATTTGGTTTGTTACAGATAGTCCACGACTAAGCACGACAGCCAAAGCCTTCATTGAGGATGAATACAATGAAAAATTACTTCGTAAAAGAGATCGCTAACCTGAATGAAGCAAGTTTGAATAAAATAAGGGCTGGTTCTATATTATTAAACCGCTACATCAACGATGCTCATTCCTCAAATTTCTACCATTGATTTACTCAAGTTAGCTTCTGGTGATGTGTTATCTCTACAGATCTATAAGTTTAAGGGCGATCGCCCTGGTAAAAAAGCTTATATCCAAGCAAACCTCCACGGGGCGGAAATTGTCGGTAATGCGGTGATTCAGCAGCTAATTGAATATTTAACGGCTTTAAATGCTGACCAGTTAGTAGGAGAAATTTGGTTAGTACCTGTGTGTAATCCTTTGGGGGTTAATCAGCGATCGCATTTTTTCTCTACAGGTAGGTTTAATAGCTACGATGGCAAAAACTGGAATCGTATTTTTTGGGAATATAAGCCAGAAGCAGCAGATTTGACCAAATTTGCTCAGTCTCAGCTAAATAAACCCCTAGAAGAGATTCGTCGTAATTATCTAGCGATGATCGAACAAGCTTGGGGAGCAGAATTAGACCGCATTAGCTTACCCCGCAGTGTTCCCCTCAGCCGACAATATCGCTATCAGCTACAGTCTTTATGTCTGGATGCCGATTATGTAATTGATATTCATAGTTCTAGTAATCAAGCGATCGACTATACTTTTGGTTTTAAAGAAAGAGTAGAAAGCATCAAATATCTCTTGCTGGAATATGGCGTGTTGATGGATGAATATGACGGCGATGCTTTTGATGAGGCATTTCTTAAGCCGTGGCTAGCCTTAGAGCAGGAATTAGCTAATTTAGGTCAAAAAATCCAGTTTGATATTGAAGCCTGGACTTTAGAATTGGGTGGAGGAATGGCGATCGATCCCAATTCTGTCGCTAAGGGATTCAGGGGCATTAAAAACTACCTCGCCTATAAACAAATGTTGCCTGGAGTCATCAATAAGACAGAAACCACCTTAGTATCAAAACAGAAAATAAATAGTTATTACGCCCCGACAGGGGGAATGATTCAGTCTAGATTACCCTTGGCAACTAAAGTAGAGCCTGGAGAGCAAATTTATCAGTTGCTCAGTTTTAATAAGCAGGGAACTACGCCAGAAATTATCAACGTTCAGGCTGAAACTTCAGGAATAGTCTTTGATATCTCGACTAACCAATGTGTTAATCAAGGAGAATACGTAATGGACATTCTCGATTGCTAACTTACCTCTTACTTTTTACCTCTTCATGGATTCCCCAGAAAATATCGATAGCCTAGTTCCGACAATTCCCATCGCCCCCCCTGATTTCAAATCGGGTTTTATTGCGATCGTCGGCAGACCAAATGTGGGCAAGTCCACTTTAATGAATCATTTAATTGGACAAAAAATTGCCATTACTTCCCCTGTGGCGCAAACTACCCGCAACCGTTTACGAGGAATCTTAACCACCCCTGAAGCGCAAATTATTTTTGTCGATACTCCTGGGATTCATAAACCTCACCATGAATTAGGCAAGGTACTGGTACAAAATGCCAAAACAGCGATTAAGTCGGTAGATCTAGTCTTGTTTGTCGTGGATGGTTCTAGTGAGGCAGGAACAGGCGATCGCTTTATTTTTGATATTCTCAAGCGGATTGATACTCCCGTAGTTCTGGGCTTAAATAAAGTTGACCTCCAACCAAGCAACTATCAGTTTATTGATGATACCTACGCCGAGCTAATTGCCGATACTCACTGGTCTACGGTTAAGTTTTCGGCGACTACAGGCACAGGAACTTTAGACTTGCAGCAGGCTTTAATTAATCGGCTAGAAACTGGCCCTTATTACTATCCTCCAGACCTAGTTACAGATCAGCCAGAACGCTTTATCATTGCGGAATTAATCAGGGAACAAATCTTACTCCACACCCGCCAGGAAATTCCTCACTCGGTAGCCATCACCATCGAGAAAATTGTCGAGCTGCCTAAAATAACTAAGGTGAATGCCGCCATTAATATTGAACGTAGTTCGCAAAAAGGAATTTTGATTGGCAAGCAAGGTATAATGCTCAAAACCATTGGTACAGAGGCACGACAGCAGATTCAAAAGCTGATTGCTGGGAAGGTTCATTTGGAGCTATTTGTTAAAGTTGAACCCAAATGGCGACAGTCAAGGTTACGCTTAGCGGAGTTTGGCTATCAGGTTGAAGAGTAAAGGGCTTTTAGCTCTTAGCTCTTAGCTCTTAGCTTTTAGCTCTTTACTCAAGTAATCTTTTGAAGCTAAAAGCTTTTTTTGGTAATTTCATTAAGTATTGAGCATCGAATATTAAGGATTTACATAGTGATGGTTGAAGAGGAACGAAAAATTAAAGTTAAAGTTAAATTATTTGCGGTATATCAGGAGGCGTTTGGCACACCAGAACTAGATCTGACGTTATTACCAGAGACAACTGTAGAGCAGGTTTTAGCATCTTTAATTGCACAACAGCCCAAGCTAGCTAAATGGCGAGATGTTACCCGTTTTGGGATAAATTTACAATTTGTTGAATCGTCTACCGCACTACAAGATGGTGATGAGATAGTCTTGATTCCTCCTGTAAGCGGTGGTTAAACCGCGAAGCCGTTAGCTATTAGCTAGTTAAAATCCTTACATTGTCTAGTATTGCTATATCTGCGTGGAAAGCAAATAAAAAATGGCGATCGCTCTCTAAGTATTCGCAATTTTTGTTGAGTTATTATCTGGCTCTTGGGTAAATATTTTTTATTTGGGATTCTTAGATACAGAAGAGTCCAGCTTCATAATATAAGATGATGAAATTGTGCTTTGTTGCTCATTAATTGCTCAATAATAACTAATAAAAGTTAGATTCCTATTAGTTATTATGTACTTATTGAAAAGATTGAGATTTATTTCTTACTCAAAGTTTAACCATAAAATGTCTCGCTTGCAGGCTTTCTGTATCGGCGTTACCGCAAAACTCCACCTGCTCATCAAAAAATAAACTATAAAAATTGCAGTCTACATTCAGGAAGAATATTTTTTACTAATTTCTACCTTTAGAAAGAGGATTTTTTTAGTAGTCAACAGGTAGCCTAAAGCTAACAATAAATAACTGATTAATTAAATCAAAGAAAAGAAATAAACTTCATTATCTAGCCAAAAAATAGATAATGCAGCAGCCACTTTTAATTAAGATTGCCACAAATTTTTAGGAGTTTTGGAGATGAAAATTGCTCAAATTGCCCCTCTCTGCGAACGAGTACCACCTCCTGCTTATGGCGGTACGGAAATTGTAGTTAGTCTATTAACAGATGAATTGGTGCGTAGAGGTCATGAGGTTACGCTTTTTGCTTCAGGAGATTCCCAAACTTTAGCCCATTTAGAGCCTTCTTGTCCCCAAGCTCTACGCTTACTCGAAGTAAGTCCAGCAGAAATTGCAGTTTATCAAAGCCTACAGCTAGATCGAGTATTTGCCCAAGCTGCGGAGTTCGATTTGATTCACTCTCATATAGGAGAAGTGGTATTTCCCTATGCAAACCTAGTGGAAACGCCAACGCTACATACAGTTCATGGTGTTATTCCCCCTCAGATTGAACCGCTGTGGCTCAATGCTCGGCATCAAAACTTTATTAGTATTTCTAATTCACAAAGACGCAACGATCTTCACTTAAACTATGTCGATACTGTTTATAACGGTATCGATACGGGCCGATATCCTTTCTATGTCCAGCCCGATCATCCTCCCTATTTAGCTTTTTTAGGCAGAATGTCGCCAGAAAAAGGCCCGCACCTGGCAATTGAAATCGCTAAACGTACTGGCTGGCACTTAAAGATGGCAGGGAAAGTAGATCCCGTAGATCGTCAATTTTTTGAAGAGGAAATCAAACCCTTAATTGATGGTGAACAGATTGAATTTTTAGGCGAAGCTAATCATCAGCAAAAATGTCCGCTTATGGGTGGTGCGGTAGCAACACTATTTCCCATTACTTGGAATGAACCTTTTGGTTTAGTGATGGCAGAATCGATGGCAGTGGGTACGCCTTTAATAGCTATGGCTATGGGTTCGACTCCAGAAGTAATCGATGCGGGGAAAACGGGGTTTTTGTGTCACAGTGTCGAGGAATGTATTGTGGCGCTAGATCGCATCGGCGAAATAGATCGAGTTGCCTGTCGCGATCGCGTTGTCTCTAATTTTAGTGTCAAGCGTATGGTTGACGACTATGAAGCAGTTTACCAAATGTTAGCCCAGCAGCCCAGTTCCAATCATCGCGTGCCAAATTTAATTGTGGATGAAAATCGTTTATCGGCATAAAGTATGTAAAATCTAAATTAACTAAACCTTTGCTAAATTAACAATTTGTACGGTGCTATGACAGAGCCTCTCGAACTCAATGGCAAAACTTACGTCCCCGTCGAAACCTCTCCAATCCCTCAGTGGCCGTGTGTTAAAAACGAATCGAGGCTTTCTACCCTAACTCTCAAAGACGATGACATTTTCTTGGTTACGGATACCCTAGGGAATATTCCAGGCTGTTTACCAGGCGAAGCCAGCACTAGTGTCGGATTATTTTGTCAAGACACCCGTTTTTTGAGTCGTCTAGAGTTGCAAATCGATGGTCAGTTACCAATTCTTTTGAGCAGTAATGCCCGCAGTGGCTTTGCCCTTTCTATTCTCTGTGCTAATCCTCATTTAGAACAACAGCAGATTGGGGCAGAAACGATTGGCATTGAACGAGAAATTGTGATTAATGGCGGACTGTTTGAAGAATTAGAGATTACTAACTTCAGCACCAGTCCCGTTAGTTTTGAGCTTAGTTTGAGTTTTGATGCCGATTTTGTCGATCTCTTTGAAATTCGCGGTTGGGAACGCAAACAGCGAGGCAAACTATTACGTTTGATGGATGAGGCAGAAAATGTCGAGTCACAAATAATCGAAACAGAAGCTACTTTAAGCGAGAATTTAGAATCCGATGTAGAGGTAATCGAACAAGCAAGTAGCCCTTTTATTTATGAATCTCATTCCGAGTTTACTGGAGGTAAAAGCGATCGCACTCTTTTAACAGCCAAAGCAGCCCAGGATTTAGTTTTAGTCTATCAAGGTTTAGACGGTGTAGTCAGGTCGTCGTGCATTCAATTTTCGTCCCGTCAGCCTGATTACTTCAAAGGCAACACTGCTATTTGGCGTTTAGAGTTGAATTCCCACCAAACCACACACCTAGGCTATCGTGTGCAGCTACTGGCTAACAATCATTCTATTTCCAAAGTAGGCACGCCCATGACCTTGATGCAGGCAAAAGCAGCAGAGTCAATGGAGTTACAAGAATGGCAGCAACAGGTAACTACAATTCGCTCCGACAGTAGTACTTTCAATCGGTTAATTGAAAGAGCAGAGCAAGATATTTATCTCTTGCGTCAAAGTTTTGAAGACAAAAAATTCTTATCAGCGGGAATTCCCTGGTTTTCCACCTTGTTTGGTCGAGATTCAATTATTGCAGCCTGGCAAACGCTAATCCTCGATCCTCAAATTGCTAAAGATACTTTATTTATCCTCGCCGAATATCAGGGAAAAACCGCAGATCAATGGCGGGAAGAAGCGCCAGGCAAAATCCTACACGAACTACGCCTGGGTGAAATGGCGCGCTGTGGCGAAATTCCCCATACTCCCTATTACGGTACGGTAGATGCCACTCCTTTGTGGCTAATTCTCTATGCCGAATATTATGCTTGGACGGGCGATCGCGAGACGATCGAGCAACTATGGGAAGCTGCCCTCTCGGCAATGAGTTGGATCGATCGCAACTTAGGACAAACAGGATATTTAAGCTACTCGCGTAATTCTCCCAGTGGCTTGCTCAATCAGGGTTGGAAAGATTCTGGAGACTGCATCGTTAACCGCCAAGGTCAATTAGCAACAGGAGCGATTACCTTATGTGAAGTTCAAGGTTACGTTTATGGGGCGAAAATGCGTCTCTGTGCGATCGCCGATTTAATGAAAAGAACCGATCTCGCTGGCAGATGGTATCGAGAGGCTCTAGAACTCAAAAGTCGCTTTAATAAAGATTTTTGGCTGCCCGATCTAGATTACTGTGCCTTGGCCTTAGATGGGGAGGGAAAACCTGTGGATAGCATCACCAGCAATCCAGGTCACTGTTTAGCAATGGAAATTTTACAACCCGAAAAAGCGATGAACGTTGCCGAAAGACTGCGTGCGCCAGATTTATTTAGTGGTTGGGGCATTCGTACTCTGAGCAATTTATCTCCAGCTTACAATCCGATGGGCTACCATGTTGGTTCGGTATGGCCCCACGATAATAGTATTATTGCTTTGGGTTTACGCACTACCGCTAGGGAAATTCCCAGAGAATCATCTGGTTTAGTCGAGCAAACCCTCGAAGTCGCTACGGGAATTATCGATATGACTCTTCAGCAGCCCTATCTCAGACCACCAGAACTGTTTTGCGGATATGAACGAAGAGAAGAAAATACCCCCGTACGCTATCCCGTGGCTTGTTCTCCCCAAGCGTGGGCAACAGGTACGCTATTTCAACTATTGCAGGTGGCAATTAACCTTGTTCCCGATGCAGCAAACAACCGTATGCGAGTGATCGAGCCAGTTTTACCCGAATCTATTAATTCTCTTTCATTGCACAATCTGAAAGTTGGTTCGACAATACTTGACTTAGAATTTGAGCGCCTGGGCAACACCACTGCCTGTCGGGTGGCAAAAAAACGTGGCAATCTCAGGGTAGTGTTTGAAGCTTGACATCCTCCCTCAATTTATTGAGGGATTCCTAGAACAAAGCGAGTTTTGACTCCTTGCGAGATTAACGGCGATCGCCATTGAGGTTCAAAAGATTGACAAAAATCATCTAGGTCGCAAAACAATTCTTCTAAAATAAACATAGGATGGGAGTGCTGAATTATATACATTTTCAGCTTACTACTCCCTCCTTTTCTTATCCCGAACTCAGGTTAACTAGTTATTCGTTTAACTTTGTTTGGTGGCAGCTTAACATTAGTTGCCAGTCCCAAAGCAGATAAAGTTTTAATCACCATCCAAGTTAGGTCAATTTCCCACCACTCTAGACCATGACGAGCAGAATATTGAAAAGCATGATGATTATTATGCCAACCTTCACCAAAAGTAAGCAGTGCTACCCACCAACAGTTGAGGGATGTGTCGTCAGATTCATAGCTTTTATAGCCAAATTTATGAGTTGCGCTATTGACAAACCAAGTACAGTGAAACACCACTACTAGCCTGACAAAAACGCCCCAAATTACCCAGGGTAGACCGCCAAAATAATATAAACTTCCCGCTAAAATAAGCTGGATGGGAATCATCCCGTATTGACAAAATTGATAAAAGCGATCGCCTGAGATATCCTTGGTATAACGAGCAATTTTCGCGTTGGCAGGATTTTGACATAGCATCCAGCCAAGATGACTCCAGAAAAAGCCTTTCAACGAATTATGTGGGTCAGATTCTAAATCGGAATATTGATGATGAATCCGATGCAGTCCAATCCAATCTAAGGGCCCTCCCTGACCAGCTAAAGTACCGCAAAAGATTAAGCAATATTCTAGTAATCGAGGAACTTGATAGCTACGATGGGATACGAGGCGATGAAATCCCAAAGTAATACCAAATCCTGCGGTGATTACGTACAGAATAAACGCTACCCCCAGCGCACCCCAGCTAAAATTGCGGGGAAATATGGCAAATAAAGCTACAAAGTGAATTATCGCCAGGTAAATAATTGTTCCCCAAGCAGGAGGAATTTTTTCAGATGTCGCAATCATTTATAAATCTAAATCTCAACTATATGTAATTATTGATGATGTAATTCCATATATCATCTGTTAAATGGTGTAATTTCATACATCATCTATTAAGTAGCACTCGCGAAGCAACAAACATAATCAAATCTGCTGTTGGTTTTCATGCTGAATTATTAGTCAGAATATGCCATTACTAAGATAAACTGCAAAAGCATTACTCGATTGACGACTGAAACATAAATCTCAGCACTGCCTTAAAATCATGAAAACTGATCGTCTGCTTTCAGAAGCAGAAAAAGCACTAATACCGATTTTTTCTAAAATTGACGCTCAGGTCAAGCAAAATCTCAAAAAAGTTTTAACCGCCTTCCGCGATCTGCGTGTGGGAGTACAGCATTTTTCTAGTGTTAGTGGCTATGGACATGATGATTTAGGCAGAGAAACCTTAGATCGAGTTTTTGCTCAAGTCATGCAGGCGGAGGCTGCTGCGGTACGAGTACAGTTTGTTTCAGGGACTCATGCGATCGCCTGTGCTTTATACGGCGTATTACGACCAGGTGACGAAATGTTAGCAGTGGCTGGCACACCCTACGACACTCTAGAGGAAGTAATTGGCTTACGAGGTAAGAATCAGGGTTCTTTAAAAGACTGGCACATTGATTATCGTCAGCTTGAGTTAACCGAACAAGGCACAATTGATTGGTCGGGGTTAAGTAGCGCCATTACTAGTAAAACTCGTTTGGTCTTGATTCAACGTTCCTGTGGTTATTCCTGGCGACAAAGCTTATCTATTGCCGATATTCAACGAATTGTGGAGTCGGTTAAACAGCAAAACCCCCATACGGTTTGTTTTGTCGATAACTGCTATGGCGAATTTGTCTCTGAACTTGAACCAACGGCGGTGGGAGTAGATTTAATGGCGGGTTCTTTAATTAAGAATCCTGGAGGCACAATCGTCACGGCGGGGGGATATATTGCGGGGAAAAAAGAGTTAGTTGAAATGGCAGCCTGTCGCTTAACCACACCAGGAATTGGCAGCAGTGGTGGGGCAACTTTTGATCAAAATCGTCTGATGTTTCAGGGTTTGTTTCTCGCACCACAAATGGTTGGGGAAGCGATTAAAGGTAGTCATCTAATCGCTTATGTTTTTGAACAGTTAGGTTATCGGGTTAATCCTTTACCCCTAGAACCCCGTCGCGATATTATTCAGGCAGTACAGTTAGGCTCGGCTAAAAAGTTGATTGCCTTCTGTAAAGCGATTCAACAGCATTCTCCTGTAGATTCCTATGTTGAACCCATTCCTGGGGAAATGCCTGGATACGCCAGCCAATTAGTTATGGCAGGAGGCACGTTTATTGATGGTAGCACCTCCGAATTCTCCGCAGATGGCCCTTTGCGCGAACCCTATATCGCCTTTTGTCAGGGAGGAACTCACTGGACACATATTGCGATCGCACTTGAAGCAGCAATTCCCGCCATGATTTGAGGAAGATTGAACTAGATCTGTTCTCCACTCTTTGCTTTCACAAGATAATGCCATAATTATTGAGCGTAAATTTAAATTCTAAAATCAAGCGATCGCGAGTTTGAGGTACAATTCCTTTATGAAAACAGAATGGATCTTCGGCAAAACCAACCCCAGCGCGATCGCAGATAGTAATTATATTTTCATGACCGTAGTATTCTGTAATTTCGCCGTCGTTTCTTTCCCTTAATAAAGAGAATTGATGACTTAACTTTTTGTTTTGATGGCTACTTTTGACACAAACGTGACAACCATCAGCTAAATCGACATCTGTAAGATAAAACATAAATTTTACACAGGCATAATCTTCGAGATCGTAGTGAAAGCGATAAAACCCTTCAGCACGTCCTTCAGCAGGTGTGTCTTTGACAAAAGTCCACCACATCTGAGTACTAGCAAGCATTGGCTGAGTACTAAAATATTTTGCTGCAATTTCCCAAAGTTTAGGATCTGCCGCTAATTTTTTAATTGCCGCGCATTGAGACGTAGGTTCAAAATTGTAACCAAGCCGAAAATTTCTGCCATATTTTATTTCTTGCACTTTTCTATTAGCCAGTGAGAAAGGAAATCGCCAATCTCCATTTCCCTGATAAGTAGCTGTTTGAGCAAAATCTAGAATCTCTTTCAGCAGATGGGATGGAATGATAATACCTAAGTGCAAACCGTCATTTTTGAGAGTTTTAACCACCCAATCAGGATCGAGATCACAAAAGCAAGAATCTTTTTTAGCTAAATCCAAATCCAACTGCACAGTTTGTTTACTCAATCGCAACACTAAAGAACGAATAAAATGGATACGGCTAAACGCAAACATCAACAACCACTGTGGCTGCTTAAGCGAGATGGCAAAATATTGTCTAAATCTTCGTTGAAACTTTAGCCGTAGTTTTTGAGAATTAATTAGTGAGATCATCTAGTTTTCCTGAATTCTCTATGTTCTAATCACTACATGGCACTAGAATACGCTCAATGGAAATTTATTTTCGGCTTTGTCCCTATGTCTGATTTCAATCCTCAATCGTCCTAAAAAACAATCGCAATTACACTAGTTAAATAGCTATATATTAACTACTTATTTTAAATTATTCTTAAAAGCGATCGCAACTTACAGCAGTTTTCAATTGAGTAGACACGTTAATTTATCGAAGTAATGGGTAATGGGTAATGGGTAATGGGTAATGGGTAATGGGTAATGGGTAATGGGTAATGGGTAATGGGTAATGGGTAATGGGTAATGGGTAATGGGTAATGGGTAATGGGTTCTATCCAACTGAAATTCGCTGTATGTTATGTAAGGAGTTTTTTCGAGCTAAAAACTAGTAAATTAGAACGAAGGTAATTCACATTAAGCGTACATTAGTTTTAATTTCAGCAAGACAATCTTTCATTTGCTATATCTGTAGCAAATCAATATGATACCCATAAATTAGAAGTGCGATCGCAACTTACAGCAGATTAAATCTGGAAATCAATCAACAATAATTTTTAGTTGTTAAAATTTTTTCAATTGACAGGCTTTTAAGATTAAGTGAATACCGAGAAGATATATTCCACTCACAACAGGAATTAGAAGGGATGGAGAAATGTGCATGTTAATTCTCTAGTTTGACGATTTTTTGTCCGAATTCCACTGAAAACAAGATATATACAGTTATCTTAGCTGAAGGAATAGTATTTAGAGTATCAATTTTGCACTGCACGATATTAGCTTAGGTAGCAAGTTTTGCTTGCCTTATTTTTTTAGCGCTGACCAAAACTAAGCACCTATTGCGCAACACTCAACCTTGAATACTGTTGTTCTAATGGTTTGTTATTAGTATTGCTGTTTATGTTAGTTGGTATTTATTTATTTAGCAAATTAAAATTGGATGGTCAAGATTGATTCATCAAGTCTAAATTTTATTTTATGAATTTGCCTATTTTAATCAAACCATTACTTTTTATTTATTGTTTGGGTTTAATCTCGGGTATACAACCAGATTTCGGTGGAGATTTTACTGCACAAGCTCAGAATACTGTTGCTTCAGACAATAATCTGACCAATTTATCCTCACAGGAAAAGACTAGTCTAAAACAAGGCAAAGTAATACTGAAAGGAGAAAAGGGTAAATATTTGGGTCAAGTAGAGACAGCAGGCAAGATCAATACTGCCTGGGAAGTTTTAACTGATTATGATAACTTTGAGCGTTTTTTACCTAATCTTGCTTCTAGTAAGATTATCTCGGCAAAAGGCGATCGCATTTTATTCGAGCAGGTGAACGTAGTCGATCTCTGGTTATTTAAACAAAAGTTTACTGTCCAGATTGAGGCGATTAAAACTAAACCAAACAAAATAGACTTTAAGATCGTTGATGGCGATTTAAAGAAATTAGTTGGTAGATGGCAAATTAAGGAAACATCTCCAGGTAAAATTTTGGTTAGTCAGGCAGTAGAAGTTGAGCCTGAAAATAATACAGAGAAGCCTCTTTTTTATGGCATTTATGAAAGTTCTTTAGAAGAAAATTTAAAAGCGATCGCTAAAGAAATTACTAAACGTTCTCAAATTTAAATATCAAGTTCAAAATCGAGATTATTTAATTCTTCTAATAGTAAAGCTTCTGCTTGTGATTCTGATAATTTCTCAATATTTAATGCATTATTATTTATTTCAGCAGCTTCCTTATTTTTAATTAGCTCAGAATTGAATAACAAAGATGATAAATAATTGCTCAGTGCTGTAAGATTGGCATAATCAAAAATAACAGTTGGCGATAGCTTTAGATTGTAACTAGATTGGAGTTTATTTCTTAATTCTACTGAACCTAAAGAATCTAAGCCTAACTCAGCAAAACCTGATGCTAAATCAATCTTACTTAAATCTTTAATGCCTAATATATCTGCTAACTGTTGACTTATTTGTTCTTTTAATAAATATTCTCTTTGCTCAGGAATTGCAGCAAGCAAATGTTGTTTGTAATCACTACTATTCTCAGCATAAGCTGGTACAGAAACTAAATTTTCGTAGTAAGGCGTAACAGAATTATGTTGTTGCCATAGATCCCAATCAAAGGGGATTACCCCTATCTGTGGGGGAGCATTTAATAGTAATTGTTCTAAGATTTCAATTCCTTGATTAGGTTTAATTGAGCCAATTCCTTGTTGCTTGAAAGCGTTTGTGATCTGAGTATTAGCAGCTAATCCTGTATTTTTCCACGCACACCAGTTAATCGCGATCGCAGGTAATCCTAAATTACGTCGAGCATGAGCTAAAGTATCGAGAAAAGCATTAGCAGCACAATAATTAGCTTGTCCTGCCGAACCAAGTAGAGAACTGGCGGAAGAAAACAGAATAAAGTTATCTAGGTCGTATTTTTGGGTTAAATGGTGTAAATTCCAGGCTCCTTGAACTTTTGGGGCAAGAACTTGCTCGAAACTATGCCAGTCTTGTTGGGCAATAGTGCGATCGCTGATTATTCCTGCACAGTGAACCACTCCTTTTAGTGGCGGTAACTCTAATTCGATTTGTATTAGAACCTGGGCTAGTTGATCTGTATTAGCAATATCTGCTTTAATAAGTTTAACTTGGGCCTTATCTTGAATTTTTTTGAGACTACTTTCTAATTCAGGTTTGATATCATTACGTCCAAGCAAGACAAGATTAGTTACCCCCTTAGTTACTAACCATTGGGCTATCTGTAAACCAATTGCCCCCATTGCTCCTGTAATCAGGTATGTACCTGTATATGTTTTGTGGGTAGGGGTTATTCTGGCATAATCCCTACTATTCATTGCAATGATAATTTTTCCTTGGTGTTTCCCCTGCTGCATATAGCGAAAAGCAGCAATAGTTTGCTCTTGAGTAAAGACAGTGTGGGGTAGGGGTTTAAATGTTTCAGCTATAAATTGCGATCGCTTGTTTAGTTTACTGTGCAATTCCCTTAACATTTGCTGGATTAATTCAGGCTTGTCTTGGGTGATCTGCCAGAGATCGACAATCGAGTAATTAATACTTGGTTCTACTTGTGCTACCTCTGATGGTGACCAAATACCTTGCTTGCCTATTTCAATCAAACGCCCATGTTTATTTAATACCGCAATACTTTTAGCAATAAACTCTCCTGAAAGAGAATTCAATACGACATCAACACCCTTGCCATTGGTTGCCGAGATAATTTCTTCAGCAAAATCAAGACTACGGGAGTTCATAATCTGTTTTACTCCCATAGACTCCAGCAATGACCATTTAGACATAGAAGCCGTGGCGTATATTTCCGCGCCGATGTTTTGGGCGATTTGAATAGCAGCTAAACCAACTCCCCCTGCTGCTGCGTGAATTAAAACCTTTTCTCCTGGCTGGAGTTTGGCCACATAAACCAGGGTGTAATAAGCTGTCAGGAAAGTTACAGGGATAGTTGCTGCTTCAAGCAAACTCAAAGATGCAGGTTTATTAATAGCTAGCTGGGAATTAACCACTAGGTATTGACTAAAGCTGTTTTCGGCAATTGCCATCACTTCATCCCCAGGCTTAAAGTTAGTTACCTTACTACCTACAGAAATAATTATCCCCGCACATTCTATGCCTAGAAATTTTGTTTGATCGGGATATAAATCTAAAGCTACCATCACATCACGGAAATTTAACCCCGTAGCTTTAACCTCGATTTCAATTTCATCAGCTTGAGGTTGTTGTCGGTTAATAGATTTCCATTGCAGACTATCTAAATTACCAGGATTATTGATATTTAGCTGAAAATTTCCCTTATTGATGGAAGATTTACCAATGGGCGATTGACCAATCGCCCCTACAATTCTTACCAACCTGCTAACATAACGCTGATTATCTCGATAGGCAACCTGTTCCATTCCTGAGTCGCCAAGTTCCTGAAAAATATTAGCTGCTGCGTTATCCAAAGAGTCTATATCTATCCCAACGCATCTTAACTCAGGATGTTCTAAAGCGATCGCTTTTTGCATCCCCCAAAGACAAGAGTTTTTAATTCCTGGTGTAAGTTGATAGTTACCAACAGGTTGTGCATTATGGGTAACAAACCACAAAGAGGAATGAGTGGCGGATTGAATTAAAGCCTGTACTAGATATAAATAATTTTGGCACTCTTGCCAGTTTTCAGTAAGATCCAAACTCCAGAGATATATAACCCCTGTAACTGTAGGATGTTGTTGAATTAAATCTGAGCAAGCTTGAGGATCGTCGGTAATTGTGTCACGAGTAATAAGATGGCATTGCTGCTGTCGATCTTCTAGTTGTCTAGCCAACTGTTGACCGATACCTGTACTGTCAGTAAAAATTAACCACGTACCCGTATTTGATAAAGAGGATGGAGTCAATAATGGTTGTGGTTTCCATTGCGGTTGATATAGCCAATTGTGCCAAGCTGGTTGAGATTTGATTGCTTGAGATTTTAAGCCTTCAATTTTGGCAATTAGATCGCCAAAATCGTTATATAGCCAGACATCTGCCATTAAGACTTGATGCTGATTATGATCTTGTCGTAATTTTAGATAACTCCAAACTCGCTGATGAGGAAAATATTGTAGATCTAGTTTTTCTAAACCGACGGGGATATAAGTTATAGCTTGTAATTCTCTAGGTAAAGCGGCAAAGAGTATTTGTAAACAAGCATCTAATAGTGCAGGATGAAAATAATAGGCTGCGCTGCTGAGGTGATTTGGTAGTTCAATTAATCCCAAGGCTTGATGATCTTTTGCCCACAGTTGTTTGATGCCCTGAAAGCTTTTACCGTAGTTAATTCCTTTGTCTTGGCAGTTTAAATAATGTTGTTCAACATCTAATTCAGTCTGGTTAAATTTAGTTCTAATCTCGTTTAAAGTTTGACCTTCAATTAGCATATTTGAGCTAGAAACTTGACCAGAACAATGTAGTTGCCATTCACCATCATTTAAACTATGAATTTCCCAATGACAAGCTTCTGTTGTGTCAGAGGTTATTATTTGAATTTCCTGCTCTAGCTTTAAGTTATTTAAGTTATTTTTAATATATAGAGGAGTATAAATATCAATATTTTTAATTAGCAATCGGTTAGTTTTACCATGAAATAAGCCCAAGGCGATCGCTATTTCTAAATAAGCCGTACCAGGAAAGATAATTTTACCTGCTAAACAGTGATCTTGTAACCAATTATAAGTATCAGCCTGTAGATAAGATTGAAAAATGGTTTGTTTTACAGGAGAAGAAATTAACTTACCTAACAAAGGATGAATTAAATTATCAACACTTTTTATAGCTTGATAGTTAGTAACTTCTGTCGGAATATCAAACCAATATCTTTGTCTTTGAAAAGGATAGGTAGGTAAAGATATTTTATTGGCGTTATAGTTTTGGGTGACAGCTTGCCAGTTTATCTCTATACCTGCTGTATATAATTGTGCCAGGTTTTCTAAGATATTTTGCCAATCTGCTTGTTGTGAATCGAGACTATGTAAAAATAACTTATTATCTCGATCATCTATAATACCTGTGACGATATTTTTCAAAATGGGTTTTGTTCCCACTTCTAAAAATATATCTACCTGTTGAATAGCTAAATATTCAATACTTTGAGCAAACTGAACAGGTTGTAATATATGTTTTATCCAATAATCAGCCGTGGCGATCGTTTCATCCGCTAATTCTCCCGTCAGATTAGAAACAAGCGGTACTTTAGGTAAAGAGTAATTAATACTTTCGGCTACTAGTTTAAACTCCTCTATCATCGGCTGCATTAAAGGAGAATGAAAAGCATGAGATACATTTAATAATTTAGTTTTGATTGCTAAATTATCTAGTTGTTGACTAATCTGCTCAATATCTTTTTCCAATCCTGATAATACTAAATGCGTCCCATTGTCCGCTGCAATACTTATCTTATTAGCAAGTAAATGCTCGATCTTATCTTTACTACTAAAAACTGCCAACATTGCCCCATTTTCAGGTAAGCTTTGCATCAACTTACCCCTAGCACAAACTAACTTCAAAGCATCCTCTAAGCTAAATATTTCTGCAATAGTTGCTGCTACATATTCGCCAATACTATGTCCGATCGTGACATCAGGTTTAATGCCCCAAGCTAACCATAGTTGCGCCAGAGAATATTCAATGATGAATAATAACGGTTGAAGATATTGGGTTTGATTGATATCAACATCCCACAGGGACGTGTCACAAATTTGACAACAGCGATCGCAATTTTCTTTAAACACATCGCAGGTATCGTATAATTGCCTTGCCATATCAACGTATTGCGAACCTTGTCCTGTAAACAGAAAAGCTAATTTATGGTGTTGGATTGGTTCTTCGATCGATATTGCTGCTAGTTTTTTAATTAATTCCTGTTTATCTTTAGCAACAATACCCTGACGATAATCAAAATGATGTCTGCCAATATTACTAGTTAAACAAATATCTGCTAAAGACGCTGCACAATTACTCTCGAACGAGTTTTGATAGTCGATCGCTAGTTCCTTTAAAGCAATTTTATTTTTAGCCGATAAAGTTAATAAATAAGCAGGCAATAATTGAGTCGTAGTTTCTGTTTGATTAACAAATTCTTCTAAGACAACATGAGCATTAGTCCCACCAATCCCTAAAGAATTAACTCCTGCACGACGAGGATAAAATTCAGTTTTCCAGTCTTGTAGCTGAGTATTAATATAAAAACGACCCTGCGCAAAATCAATCTGCGGATTAGGACGATTAAAATGTAAGCTTGCAGGAATTTTCTGATGATATAAACACAGGGTGGTTTTAATTAAACCGACAATTCCCGATGCCATTTGCAGATGTCCGACATTAGTTTTTACTGAACCGATCGCACAATCACTTTTTCTGGTATCATCATGATATGCTTGGGATAATGCTGTAATTTCAATCGGATCGCCTAGTTTTGTCCCTGTACCATGGGCTTCAATATAACTAACCGATCGAGGTAAGATGTCTGCGTAGGCGATCGCTTCGGCGATTACTCTAGTTTGCCCGTCTACATTTGGTGCAAAATAACCTACCTTAGCACCACCATCATTATTAACCGCCGATCCTTTAATTACGCTATAAATGCGATCGCCATCTTCTATCGCTCGCTCTAGTAGCTTTAACACCACCATCCCCGCTCCACTACCAAAGATTGTGCCTGACGCCTCAGCATCAAATGCCCGACAATGACCATCTGCGGATAAGATCATACCTTCTTGGTATAGATAGCCCATTTTTTGCGGAGAATGAACGGAAACACCACCAGCTAAAGCCATGTCGCATTCGGCATTAATTAAACTCTGACAGGCTAAATGAACCGCGACTAGAGAGGTGGAACAGGCTGTTTGCACATTCACACTCGAACCTGTCAGATTAAGCTTATAAGATGTTCTGGTGGTAAGATAGTCCTTGTCATTTGCCGTAGTGACTTGAAAGCCCCCCATCGAGCTTAAATTCATCACCTGTAAATCATCCTGGCGATCGATCTGATGGCGATGAGGATAAATATTATTTAACAGATAAGTATTAGTTGCTGCACCACCATAAAGACTAATATCACCCTGGTAGTTAAAAGGATCGTAGCCTGCATCTTCCAAACTTGACCAAGCACATTCCATAAATAAACGTTGCTGCGGATCTAGTAATTGAGCTTCTTTCGGACTATAGCCCCAAAAATCGGCATCAAAGCTTTCTATGTCATTTAAAATCGGACTAGCTTTTACATAATTAGGATTATTAACCAATGCAGCATCAACCCCAGCATTAATCATCTCTCGATCGCTAAAAAAGCTAATCGACTCCACGCCATCACACAAGTTATGCCAAAACTCGTTAATATTATTCGCCCCTGGAAAGCGACAAGACATACCAATAATTGCAATATCTCGATTACCTGTAGCCTGACGGCGCAACTCTCCCCGACGTTTACCCTGTTGTACAGCAATAGATTCTGGTTCGCTATGCAAATAATTAGCCAAAGCAGCAATAGTCGGATACTGAAACAGCAACACCGCAGACAAATCATATTCAGGAGTCAACTTACTCAATACCTGCATGAGTAATAAAGAATTTCCACCTAACTCAAAAAAGTTATCCTTAACCCCAACCTTGTCTAACTTCAAAACCTCTTGCCATATCTTTACCAGTCGCTGTTCGATCGCATTACCAGGCAACTCCTGCTGACTTAAATTCCGCTGGTTAAATAACTGTTCTATCTCCGAAATAATAGCCTTAAACTCCCCCGCAGCAAATCTTTGACTCAATTGCGATCGCTTGATTTTGCCAATTGCCGTCTTCGGTATAGTCTCTTGCGTCACAGGAATAATATAAGCAGGAGTAACCCCCATCTGCGTAAAAACATCCCTGCGGACGGTATTAATTAATCCTCTTAACTCATTACCTCGATAATCCGTATGGAAAAAAACCGCTATTTGCTCTTGCCGATTAAGATCCATAACGCCACAGACAGCAGTATAAGAAATGCTCACTCCTGCGATCGCTTCAACCACGGATTCAATTTCGTGATTATAATAATTAACCCCATTAATAATAATTACTTCCTTTTCTCGCCCCGTAATTGTCAGTTGCCCCGACTCCAAAAAGCCCAAATCCCCCGTCTTAAACCAACCATCATCAGTAAAGATCTCCTGGTTTAACTCCGACTGCTGATAATATCCTGCTGTGATCGTTTCCCCCTTAACCTGTAATAGCCCAACTTCACCTTCAGGAATTACTTGATTCCCTTCGTCTACAATGCGTAAAGACACCCCAGGAATCGGCGCACCGACTGACACAGATTCCCGATTCAAATTCAGATAAAAATCCTGTAGGGGCGATTGGTGAAGCACTTGCGGTGGACAGGTATCCTGGCATAAGCAAAGTGCTGAACCCGAAGGGTCAATCGCCCTCCAATGAGCTATTCCCGAAGTAGTTTCCGACATCCCGTAACCAGGGCTAACTACCGTCGGAGATAAACCATAAGGGGTAAGTAATTTGAGAAACTGCCCCATAGTCTTGCCCACAACCGCTTCTGCCCCATTGCCCATCCAGCGTAGACAAGACAAATCCCAATTGTGTTTAACTGTCCGATCTAAATTCCGTTCTAATTGTTGATTAACTAAGTTATAAGCAAAATTAGGACTCCAGGTGGCACTTACGCGATACTGATGGATTAAATCCAACCATTGCAGAGTATTTTGCAGAATAAACTCACTTTTAACCTGAATTTGCTGACATCCCAAATATACTTCCGTCAAATGGAACATCACCAAACTAGCGACGTGTTCCAAAGGCATCCAGTTCAAACTAATATCCTGTTGAGAAAGCTGATTCACCGTAGCCATACCGTAAACGCTGGCGATTAAATTACGGGCAGATAACATTACTCCTTTAGGCTTCCCTGTACTGCCCGAAGTCAATAATAACAACGCCAAATCATCCAAATTGCCCTGATGCCAATAGCGATCGCGATTATTACCCAACAAATCCTCAACTTGAACTGTAGCTAAATCCGCTATATCCCTATCGGCAATTACCACAGAAGGATTACATAACTCCCAAGCTTGCTCAATACGGCGATCGCCATTAAGATCTACGCCCAAAGGAATAGGTACAAATCCACCCAAAAAACAGCCCCACAAACAAACAAAAAAATGTCGCGGATCTTGCAGCTGAAGGATCACCCGATCTTGTGGTTGTAAATTACGTTGACGTAACCCAGCTAAGACACGTTCAGCCTCTGCCAATAAATCGCTGTAGGCTAAAAACGTTGACTGATTTCCATCGATCAAAACAATTCCCGTCGAATATTCAGCAGCCCGTTCCAGCATTTTAGGTAAATTAGTACTAAAAACAGAACTCGGCAAAACAGCCCCATGACAGAGAGAAAGATTAACGGAAACTTGTTCTGACAACTTATTCATACAATCAAACTCGACTCACTCACTACCGAAAGATCAAATTTAGAGTTACTTTATAGCAAATTAGTCACAATTAGGGCGAAATTTACTTTTAAGAGCGCATAAAATGCACCAAATTTGCGTATCTTATATATTGCAGTGATAATGTTTGGTGATGACACAGATCCCTCTCACTATTTTTGACGAAACTCTCAGAGACGGAGAGCAACAGGTTGGTATCTTCTTTGATGCCCAAACCAAAGGCGATCTGGCGCAACTAATTGCCCAAACAGGAGTGCATCATGTGGCATTAATGCCTGCGATCCATTCCACAGAAGCCCAGTTAGTCAAAAATTTAGTCGATCGCAATCTTCCCCAGATAGTCGCTTCAACCATGATGGGCAAAAGTCATATCGACCAATCCCAAGCCTGTGGGGTAAAAACAATTATTCTGTTCAATGCTGTCAGCGATCGCCTTTTAACTTTAAGAGATTCCTCAACCCAAGATACGGCTACAATTAACCAGATCCGCGACAAAATGCTAGAGCGAATTTTAGCCAATCTCCAATATGCTGCTAGTCGAGGATTAAAAATCTGTTTTGCAGCGGAAGATGCCAGTCGTGCCGATTTCGATTTCCTCGTCGAGTGTATCAATAAATTTCAGCCCTACATCGAGCATTTTATCCTCTGCGATACCGTCGGCATTCTCACCCCTGAAGATACTAAACTGTGGCTACGCAACCTCATCGAGTTCACGGGGGATAAAACACCCCTGTCTGTCCATTTCCATAACGATCGCGGTTTAGCCTTAGAAAACACAATCCAGGCAGTATTAGCAGGCGCTAGGGGTATCTCAGGCACGTTTGGCGGGATTGGCGAGAGGGCGGGTAATGTTGCCCTAGAACAGGTGCTTAATGGCTTAAAACTACGCTATGGCTGGCACATTGAAGGCATTAACTACGATGCCCTAACACAAGTAACTGAATACTTATCTAGTCAAGGCTTTAAAGCTAATGCCCCCTACTCCACCGAGAGTTTACGCTATGAAACAGGAATTCATGTCGATTCCCTTTGTAGCGATCGCTCTAGCTACTATTTATTTACTCAAGGACAACCTGAAGTCTGGTATGGCAAGTTTAGCGGTGCTAGTAACTTCCAATATCTGTTTGAACATTGTCTAAATCAACCTCAACCCCAGTCAAAGTATCAGGAATTTCGCGAGAAAATTAAACATATAGCGATCGCCCAAAAACGCTCTTTTGATCGAGCGGAAACTCTCAAGTTGTTGGGATATTAACCCAATCAGCAGTTAATCAGTATCAGGCTTTTAGCTTTTAGCTTTTAGCTTTTAGCTTATGCGCGATTACTTAAGTAAATAGCTAATAGCCAGGGAGAAGCCTTTTACCATAGTTTAGTCTTCAGGTAAATAATTAGGATTAAGAGTTTCGTCCAAGGTAAAGGGAGATTCTGGAGGGAAAGTATTCAGAGGTAATTCTGTTTCATCCGCTGCCTGTTCCCTTCCATCTTGATAACATTCAGAGAAAACTTCTTCACAATAGCCTTTTAAGCTGGGACTAGCAGAAAAAGCTTTTCTTAGTCTCCGTCGATGTTCTCTGATACTGGATTTCCAACTATTAGTTCTTCTTTCTGGCTGATATTTATACTTGAGTAAGTGTAACAAGACAACTACTAAGTTACTTTCAATTGCTCGTTTCTCACTTCTGCCCATGTCCTCAATTTCTTCAATTAAATTGGCTGTATCTACCTCAGAAAGTTTACCTTCAGAGATCAGTTGAGCAGTATGTGATAGCCAAAGATAATAATCTCGGTTATAGAGATTTGCTGAGTCAGTAGCAGACGATAATTGAGTAGTCATATAGTCATTATTGAGCAAGAGAAACGAGAAATTGGCTCAAACACCTAATATAGCCGTATAAAGTTAGATTAGGACATTAATAGTAATCGGCTCGTAAGTAGGAAATAGGAAATAGGAAATAGTATTTAAAAAATGTCCTAACGTTTTTACGTACGGCTATACTTTAGTCTGTATTTTATATTTATTATCTACAGCAGATCGCCAAGATACTTAGCTACTGTTTGTACGTCTTTATCCCCTCTACCCGAACAGTTCAAGACAATGCGTTGAGTTCCTGTCAATTGAGGACAAAGTTGCTCTAAATAAGCAAAAGCATGAGCAGTTTCTAGGGCGGGAATAATACCTTCCAATTCTGATAATAGACGCAAACCAGCGATCGCTTCAGTATCAGTCACGGCATAATATTCTGCTCTTTGAGTATCTTTAAGATAACTATGCTCTGGGCCTACCCCAGGATAATCTAGCCCTGCACTAATTGAATGAGCCTCGATAATTTGTCCTTGAGTATCCTGCAATAAATAGCTCATTGCTCCATGCAAAACCCCAGGACGACCTTCAGTTAGAGTAGCAGCATGTTTACCCGATGCCACACTTTCTCCCGCAGCTTCTACGCCAATTAAGCGCACGCTAGATTCAGCTAAAAACTCGTAAAACAAGCCCATCGCATTCGAGCCACCACCAACACAGGCGATCATAATATCAGGTAGTCCACCCCATTTTTCAGTACACTGCTGGCGAGTTTCACGACCAATTACCGCATGAAAATCCCGTACCATCATCGGATAAGGATGGGGGCCAGCCACTGAACCCAAGATATAGTGAGTACTTTCAACATTTGTTACCCAATCTCGAATTGCTTCAGAGGTAGCATCTTTTAACGTTCCTGTCCCAGCGGAAACTGGCTCTACCTTGGCTCCTAATAGGCGCATCCGAAAGACATTAAGCTTCTGTCTTTCCATATCTTGTACACCCATATAGATAATACATTCCAGACCAAAACGCGCGCAGACTGTGGCGGTAGCAACTCCATGTTGACCTGCACCTGTTTCGGCGATGATTCGCTTTTTACCCATGCGAATCGCTAATAACGCCTGAGCTAAAGCATTATTAATCTTGTGCGCTCCCGTGTGGTTTAAATCTTCACGCTTGAGGTAAATTTTAGGCTGAAAATCTGGGCGAGTATAGTGCTGGCTTAGACGTTCGGCAAAATAAAGAGGATTTGCTCGACCAACATAGTCTTTTAATAATCCTTGTAGTTCTTGAGTAAAATTGGGGTCGTTTTTATACTGGTTATAAGCAGTTTCCAATTCAGCCAAAGCTGGCATCAAAGTTTCGGGAACGTACTTACCACCATAAGGGCCAAAACGCCCTAATTGATCTGGTACAGAGGCAATGTTATCTCGTTTGAGGGGAGTGGCAGTCATAAAATTACGATTTAAGCTAAAAAGTAGATGTTATCGTAATTGTATCGTTTATGTATGGGTAAAAAGCCTTAGAGTTTAATCATAATTAAGCTCTGACAACTAGTTTTTAATCTGGTAAAGTTAGAACACAAGCAAGTCAAGATAGCTATTTTGAGCAACGGTCGGGTAAGTCCAGTGTTTAAAAGGCGGGAAACCTGAACCACTTATTTAAATGACGTAATGTGAACGTAAAATTTTCGCGATTATTAACTATAATAATTTTCCTCCTCAGTATTGGCGGAATTATTGGCCTAGGCTCTATTTTAATTGTTAGATATCTTCAAACACAGCAGATTCAGCAAACACAGCAAGCTAACAATTTACTAGCTCAGAAAAAATATTCTTTAGCTGTTTCTGCCTACGATCGACTGTTAAAAACTGATTCTAATTCTGCGCAATCATATCTACTGTGGGCTAATCGTGGAGCTGCACTATTAAAATTAAATCAGTATCAAGAAGCACTAAAATCCTGTTCTCAAGCTACTAGTTTAAATCAGCGAGCCGATTTAGCTTGGAACTGTCGTGGGGAGGCTCTATATTACTTGGGTCGATCCAATGATGCCTTGACTGCTTTTAAACAGGCGATCGCCATTAATCCTCAGAATGCAACTTTTTGGCTTAATCAAAATCAGGTATTATTCGATCTCGCTCAACACCAGCAGGCAATAGCAGCAGCTAAAGAAGCGATCGCCTTACTCCAGTCTCAACCAGCAACAGCTACCAAAAATCGTCAATTAGCGATCGCTTGGAGACGACAGGGACAAAGTTGGTTAGAACTGAAGCAAAATCAACAGGCATTAGCTGCTTTTAATCAGTCTTTAACTTACCAGCCTCAATATTTAGCTGCTCAACAAGACAGAGGAATTACTCTCTACAGATTGGGTAATTATGCTCAAGCTATTCAATCTTTTGAGCAAATTTTACAACAAGATAATTTAACTCCACAACAGCAGGCAATCAACTGGTTATATAAAGGAACTAGCCTCTGCCAAATATCCCAAGCTGACGCTGCCACCCAAGCTTTTAAGCAGGTGCTGCAACTCACTAATAATGTTCAGTTACAAAAAATAGCCCAAGCTGGCTGTGGTATTCATTAATAACCATTAGTGACAAGTTAAGATTAACTGATTAAATATCAACTATTGGCAAAGATGACAAAGGAAAAAACAGAAGATGAAATCTTATTGATTAAATTATGCAAAGGATTAATAGAAGTAGGCGATCGCATTAATCGGGGTGAACCTGCTTATCTAGTCGATCATTCTCAGCCATTTCCTCAGCCTTTGTACGAAGCATTTGAAAAATTAAGTATAAAGTGGATATTGCGCGATGGAGGAATGCGTCATCCTTCCATACTAAATATGGTTGAAGCAGCTAGAAAGTCAGTAGAAGCAGTTGAACCAGATTTTTGTGAATGGGTTGATTTTCCTGATGAACCTCTAATAGAAGACATGACAAGACCATCTGACGAATGTGAAGAATATGCTAGTGAATATAGTTTTAGTTTAGATATTGATAACAATCAAAGCTATATTCCCCGATTGATGGAGGAAATCAGAAGGTTTGATTTGCCTCATAGCACTTACACAATATTTCGTCGTTTTATAGCAGAAAATCTTTTTCCTTCAGAATCCGATATAGCTATTTTGCGAGATAATCATCCCGAAATTGAAAGAGTCAAAGAGTTTTTATCTAAACCCTATCGAGACGCACCTCCTCAATCAGATTCCAAACCACTATGTAAAACTTGTGGCGGATATTTAGACTGTGCAGCCAGAGAAATTGGATATTGCAAACCTTTAGATCGCAAAGTTGATAAAGCACCAATTCTCGATACTGTTATTTCTGTAATTAGACCATCTTTCATTGAGCTACGCTTAGATAAAAAGTTCAAAGATATGGGATTAGAAATAGAATTGTGGCCAGAATTAGATACAGCAGATTTAAAAATTACATTTCCAGATGGTAAGTTTTGGGCAATTGATGCTAAAGACTGGGGAAGTGCAACTAAGTTAGCTAGAAAACTGAATCAAGATACCATCCAAAATTTTGGTCAATCTAAATCATTTTTTGTTGTTCCAGATTATCGATTAAATAAACTTAAATATCAAGCAATTTTTCAAAGTAAATATCAAGGGAGTATTCCTCTAATTTCCGAATCAGAATTAATTAAGCGCGTCAAAAGAGAATTACAATGAGAGATTCAAGCAACTGGATAAATGTTCTTAGACAACCTTTAAGTGGTGCCATTCCTTTGAAGTTTTCTAATTTTGCTCGTATCGAATTAATGTTGTATGCCTTGCAAGCTTATTTTCCCAGGCAACAAATACGTGAAGCTCATTTATTGATGCAGGGTTATAGAGAACCAGTAATTAACGATAATCAGTGGGAAATTATTAAACATTTACGTCATTTAGCACCAGAGTTTCGTAGTTCAATTAGTTGGGAAATTGCTCTGCGTAATTATGATGATATGGCTAACAGTGATGTTGCTGGATGGTTGGGATTTGAGCTTGATTATGACAATAACCGTATTACTCTAAGCAATAATATGGTAATGAATCGATATGCAGTATATGAAAATATACTAACAAAAAGCTCCCTTAAGTTTTCTCAACGAGAATATAATCCAGCACCTCAAGGAAATTATCAATTTAATATTAGTTCAGAGCAGATAAGATTAGTTGGAATTTCAGATGCGATCGCAAATATAGGAATACAGCATCAAAATAATATTCCTAGTATTAATCTAAATCATAATCATTTGCCAATCAGAATATCTCTCGAACAATTAGTTGAACGAGGACGAAATTTAAGCTCGGTTTTAGGTTACGATGCGGGAGAAATCATAGAGAGATCGAGCTATTGGGATATTAAGCAAGATCGACAAACCAACGAGATTTTTATTGATGGTGAGAGTCATATTTTAGGCCCTACTGGAAGTGGGAAGTCTACCTTAATCGAATGTTTAATTACTTTATTAATTGAACAAAATAAAAGAATTGCGATCGCTACTAATAGTCTGGGAGAAGTTCAAGATTGGTTAGAATTTGCTCAAAAAATAGGTATTAAAGCTATTCCCATTATTGGTAATTCGGAACGACATAAACATCTAAGTCGGCTTAATCAAGCTGTGATGTTTGGTAATAGACAGCAATCTTTTACTCACCCTGGTTTTAAATGGCTCAGTCAATGTTGCTCTTTGTTTGCTTTAGCAACATCATCAATTCCCCAGTCAAATAGTCAACGACGCAATAAAACACCTTGTTTTAATCAACTAGAAGATATTGACGATCCGAAGCAGAAAAAGTACGATTGTCCTCTGATTGGTGTTTGTCCTCAACACATTACATCAAAGGAATTAGAAGAAGCCCAATTAATTGTCGGGACATTACCAGGATTTATCCATAAGAAAGTATCTCGTCACAATCTAGAAGAAAACATTACTATTCTGGAATATTTAGCTCTAACAACCGATTTATTCGTAGTTGATGAAGTCGATCTAGCTCAACCTAAACTAGACGAGCTTTTTTATCCTATTGTTACTATTGCATCTTTTAAACCAATTCAAGATACTTGGTCGCGTAGTGAATTTTATCAGCACGTAAACAGTGTTTTAGAAGGCGAAATAGTTGTTCTTGAAAGTTTTAAAGATTCTTGTCTTGAGGAATCAGAGGGTTGGAAATTTTTAGCTTGTAAAGCAATTGGGGATTTGATGTATTCTCTGAGAGATATTGAGACTGCCAACAAAGGGAAAAAACCCATACAAGAAATTGAAAAACTGTTCAAAGAATGCTCTGGCGAAGGAAGATTATTTGCTGCTTGGTCTTTGTTTGACACTCTTGCCGAACATCTGTCGGGAAAAATCAAAATACGCTTGGGTAAAAAAATACGTCAACCAACTGCTCAAAAATACGAACGTAGTTACGAAAGGTATCGTCAAATTTTTAAACCCATACAAGATAACCCCACCGATCCCGATCTAACAGGACTGAATCCTAAAGACAGTAAAATTGTTAGCAAATTAGCTTCAATTGCAGGAATTTTAGCAGGACAAGCTTATCAAAATATTCCTCATGATAAATGCGTGGAATTTATCAAAGAAACCAAATGGGATACCGAACTAAGCAGATTAGAATCAGATGATGAACTATTTACCAAGAATTTAGCAACTCTATTACAACTATCTATTTTTGCAACTCAAGCTTTGGGTGCATTAGGTAAGCACTTTTCTACGAGAAGACAATCTAGTAGCGAACTTCAATCTAATTTACCGTTGATTCCTCCAGTAGATTTTGAACGTTTATTACCTGCTTCTCCTGTAGGTGCTGTAACCAGCGCACAATATCAAGATGGACACCTAAAAATACATCGAGGTATTTGTATTGGGCGATCGCTTTTTAGTCAATGGAGAGATATTTTTAGCGTTGATGGGTTAGTGCCTTCTCATTTGCTAGTCACTTCTGCCACTAGTTATTCAGGAGAAAACAAGCAATCATATCCCTTCCACGTTCAACAACAACCCAGCTTACTAATTGAACCACCTCCAGAAAAAGCTAAAACAATAGCTTACGAAAGCGAATTTTTCTTTTGTCCTGTATCTGATGATGCTGGCGATCCTGTCTGGGTATCAGGTTCACAAGGGGATGAACGTTACAACAACATTGGTAAGATGGTTTCTGGTTTGTGTCGTCCTTCTGCACATGGTAAACCTCTAATCGAGCAGTTTCAAGATTATTTGGTCAACAAGATAGATAGCGATCGCAAAAATCTACTTTTAGTTACTAATAGTTACGTAGAAGCAAAAACTTTCTATGACTGTTTAAAGCCACCCTATAAAGATAAAGCCTCTTTTGTAGTTCGAGATGGAGACAGTGTTTTATGGTCGCCTGATATTAATGTTCCCCGTTCCAAAATGACAGAATTTCCTAGTTTAGGAAAAGAACTGTTGATCGCTCCAATTGGCGCTATTTCACGTGCCGTCAACTTAATGCACCCAGACAATCCCCAAGAACCTTATTTTGGCGGTATGGTAATTCTAGTTAGACAGCATCCTCGTCCAGATGACAATCAACTAATCATTAGTGCTGTTAACAAAAATGCAGTAGATAATATTGGTTCTCAATCTGTAGCAACTATTCAAAGACAAGCCAGAAACACAAGAGATATCTTTCTAGCTGTACCGCAAATTTTTTCTCAATTACCAGACGAATTGCAAGGAGTGGCAATGAAACAGCCTCTTGTTTGGACTTTAGCAGTAAATTTAACTCAATTGATCGGACGTAGCACTCGTGGAGGTCGTAAAACCATTGTTTGGTTTACTGATGCAGCATTTATGCCTCAAACTGCACAAGGTAAGCGTGCTGGTGATACAGAGCAAAATTCTCTTTTGTTAGCAGTACGAAAACTTTTAGGGGATGCTATTAAACAAGGTGGCTCATCTAGTCGCTTAATTCAAACTTTATACGGGCCAGTTTATTACCCTCTGACTCGTTTGACTCATTTTATTAGCGGAGTAAAGCTGTAATTGTAGTATTAATAATAGTGATGGCATAAAAATAAAATATCGACTAACCAAAGTAAATTATGGCAAAAAACCAGAGATACAATCATTTTCAACCAATTTATTTTGAATATATTGAGGCCTTAACTAAAGATATTGCTGGTTGGGTAATGCCATTTCCTAACTTAAAACGATTTAAAAGTAGTTACGGAGAAGAACAAGAAAACGCCCCAACAAATTCCTTGTTAGATATACTACGTTTACTTTTACCTCAAATCAGAGTCATTAATAAACTTGTTGTTGACGGTCAGCCTAACCCAGCAGCTTTTTTAGCTTACGAACCGATAGACCCTAAAATTTTATCTTTGATATTCAGCAAATGGGTTGAAGTTTGGTATCCAGAATTAGAACATCAATATTTAAAATCTTTATGTACTCCTAATCAATTTGAGTGGAAGTCTGCAACCCCAGAACAATTAGAATGGTGGTCGCCAGCCTGGTCAGTAGCAAAACATTTAAGTAAATATCAGGATGGAGAATATAGATACAAGCTGGGCAATAATGAATTCAATTTACTGTTTGCTCCAGGAAGAAAAGGGAATACTGTAGAGTTAGTTTCTTGGCCACCTTTTTCTACTCCTAGCGGTTATAAATCTTCTCTTGGAATTATCATATCTAGCCAAAGCGATTTTTCCGATAGAAGAATTAATATTCATTTCAAGATGAAACGTTGGGTAGTCAAAAGAGGAGAAAATGTAGACATTAATTTACAAACCAAAACCACCCATTGTTATATTCGTCGATTAACTTCTTGGTCAGGAAATTTTAATCTTCTTGAACCAAATGCTTTTACTGTTTTAGAAGCTAAAAACTTTAGAAGAGAAAGTCACGGTAGAAGCGAGTCTAATAACTCTACAGGCGCAGACGAGAAAAAATTTGAGCGTCGCTGGAAAGACAAAAAAATTCTCGAAATACTAGAAAAGCTATCAGTAGATATTCCCGATCTAGAAGATGTTCTCCAAAATCCTCTGAATTATATAGAAACAGAAAAGACAGATATTCTCATACCTGCCAGAAGCTGGCAAAAAGCAGGATGGGGGACAGGATTCACTATTTCTGATAGTAGAAGATTATTAAAACAAATTATTGCCTTTCTTCCTGCGGGCGCAACTTTAACTAAACCTTGGCAAAAAATATCAGCAATTAAAGATAATGACGTAATAAAAGAAAAATCTAAGGATGCTGATAAATCGATTAAAAGGCAATTCATCAAAAATCCTAAGCTCCAAAAACCATCTCAAAATCAACTACCAGAATTAACTGAAGAATTTAAAGAGTTTCTGCAACAAAGAGCAAACAATATAACCCTTCATGTATGCAGTTTGGCTGATTCTAAAACAAAAGATGCTATCGAAAAAGTTGCCAATCATTATTTTGGAGATAGCTTAAAACTAAAATTCTATTCGTCACAAAGTTTAGCCGATCCCATACAGTACGAAAAATCTAAAAAGAAAGACTCCAAAAACAAAAAAATTCCTCAGTTAAAACATATTAAAAAGTTCGGTGAACAATATCAGCCAGAGAATCCTGAGCCAATCATAGTAGAAATTTTGTCTTCACATCATCCTTTATATAATGGCGATGCCGATCCAAAATCTTACATTAAATCAGAACTGCCAAAATACAATCTCATTCCTCAATGTATTGTTTCTGCCGAAAATATCGATAAAGAAACCAAAGAAGCTACTTTAGATAAAAAAGCTAAAAAAAGTCTTTTAAATCGAGCTTTATCGTCGATTTTAGATGCAATAATGCCATTTGATCGACATTATCCTTTAACTACATCCGAAGATAATAACGTTTATGCGGGATTTTATGTCATCTCCCGCAACAAAGCAACTTCTAGCCAAAGCTTTAACGAACCAGTGTTAGTGGTTATCTACAAAAATGAGATTAAGGTTTTATTACCAGCACAAGATACAAAACTGCGTTCTTTTCCTCAATCTATCTGTCATTTAGCGAATAATACCAAAAATACGACTCGGCAGGATGAACGTACCGTCAATACAATGCTAGAACAACTTAGTATTAATTATTCCGATGCGGACAACATCTATCTATATGCTCACGAGCAAAATGCTCGAACATATTGGCAATGGTTACAAGATGGAAAATTTGACAAAGATAATCCACCAACTAAGAAAATCACTATTATGCGAGTTCGAGATTCAGAGAGTAATGAAGTGGCACAAGGCTACGGATTAGAAACAAAAGATGAAGATTTTACAGCCAAATTCAATCCAGAATCAGCATCTTTTGCGCAGGGAATATTTATTGCTCCAAACTGCGAGATCAATAATATTCCACTTACTCGAACTATATTAAGTGTTGCGCCCAAACCACAGACACTTAGCAAGCAAATAAAAACTACCAGTCGTGTCGAATCTTATACTGATTTTAAAGGAGAGACTAAAAGTCCATCTCCTAATACTGATTGGAAAATGCCACAACCTCGCTCTCACAATATTTTAGCTACGCCATCGCCAGACAAATTTATCTTACATCATGCGATCGCACATCATTTAAGATCTGTTCATTGGTGGAGTGCCGATGAATGCGAATATCCACTACCTCTTTCCTTAGCTAAGAAAATTAAAGAGTGGTGTTTTAGTACATAAGAAGTAACGCAAGCGCTCTTTAATTACACAAAATACAGAAGAACTATAATTTGAGTAACCCCAAAATGATCCCATAAAATTATGACTTCGGCATTATTAAGAGATTTTTTTCAACTTGATGCTAGCGATCGCGAAGAAAAATTCCTAACTTCTAATGTAACTTGGCAAGCTTATGAGTCACTTCTGACATCATTGGGGGATAGTTCTAGTTATCGAGTGGCTTACTTATTAGGAACTTTAGAAATTATGTCGCCCAGTCGTAGTCATGAATTAGATAAAAAAGCGATCGCCAGGTTATTAGAAGTTTATCTAGAAGAGAATCGTATTCGTTTTTGGGGATTGGGTTCAACTACTTTTCGTAAAGAAGATAAGCAAGCAGGAAAAGAACCAGACGAGTGTTATTGTATCGGTACAGATAAAGATATTCCCGATCTGGCAATTGAAGTTATTTATACCAGTGGCGGTGTTGATACTCTAGAGATTTATCAGCGTTTGGGTGTCGCGGAAGTATGGTTCTGGCAGGATCAACAGCTTAAAATTTATTGTTTGCAAGATAATAACTATCAACAGCAAATACAAAGTCAATTATTACCAGATTTAGATTTAACTTTATTGGCACAATATGTAGTTATCAGCGATCCTTTAGAAGCAGTTATTAAGTGGCGCAAACAAGTTCGAGTCGATTAGTTTTTGTATGATTGAGCAAAAAAAACAAAAATTTATGTTTAACTAATTTATTGGATAAACACTCTGATGAAACCAAGCCGTTAAAGCGATCGCCAGAGCATCAGCAGCATCATCAGGACGAGGAATAAAGTCTAAAGCAAGTTCTCGTGCCACTGCTTCTTGAACCTCTATCTTCTGAGCGTTACCATAGCCTGTCAAAGCTTTCTTTACTTCTGGTGGGGTAAATTCTACATAAGGTAAACCAGACTGCCCTAAAACCAACATTAAAACTCCTCTAGCTTGAGCGACGGTGATGGTATGGCTCATGCGATAAAAAAATAATTTCTCTATTGCCACGAGATCGGGTTTAATCTCGGCAATTACAGCATGGAGGTCATCATAAATCGTACAAAGGCGATCGCTAAAAGGTGTCTTGGCAGCGGTTTCAATAATGCCGTAATCTTGAAGTTGTACTCTTGCATCTAAGTTAAATTCTGCCGAGATCTGACAAATAATGCTACCAAAGCCCAAAATAGCGATTCCAGGATCTAATCCTAAGATTTTAATTTCCATTTGAGCCAGATCCGATTAACCTTAAAACCATAAACTCTATTTTGAAGATTGCACTCTTGACTATGGCTACCTGCCAACTCAATTACAGCACGATAGGATATGTTTATCTTAACGACTCTGGTATCTATCTCGAAAACAGCCATTACTTGAGATGAAAAATTCATCCCCCCATCAGAAAAAACTTCGTCGCCGTAATCGGTTGTTTAAATGGTTGTCTCCTGGATTATTTATTAAAAGATGGTTACTCATTAGTGCTACTGGTTTCATCCTAGCGGTAATTGGTTCGGCGATCTGGAGTAAGATGACGCCAATCTATCGTTTACTGTCTTTTACGGCGAATATTCTCGAATTTTTAACTACTGTTGTTCCCAACTATATTTCAGGCCCAGTTGTTTTAATGACGGGAATATTTCTAATTATTTGGGGACAGTCGCGCACTATGGGTTCAATTACCGATGTATTAGGGGTAGATAAGGACAAAGGACTAGTAGATATGTTGCTAGATCGTCGTCGTCTTAACCGTGGCCCCAAAATTGTGGTCGTCGGTGGTGGCACTGGTTTATCGACCTTATTGCGGGGACTTAAAGAATATAGCAGCAATATTACGGCGATCGTTACCGTAGCCGACGATGGAGGTTCTTCAGGTAGACTCCGAAGAGAGATTGGCGTATTACCCCCAGGAGATATCCGTAACTGTTTGGCAGCCTTAGCTGATGAAGAAGAATTGCTCACCGAGCTATTTCAATATCGTTTTAAGGCAGGCGACGGACTAGTCGGACATAGCTTTGGTAATTTGTTTCTCACGGTGATGAGCGAGATTACAGGGGACTTAGAACAGGCGGCAACTGCTAGCTCGAAGGTTTTAGCCATTAGCGGCAAAGTCTTGCCTGCTACCCTCAGTGACGTTAGCTTATGGGCAGAAATGGAAGATGGCAGACTGATTGAGGGAGAGTCTAACATTCCTGAAGCCAAAGGTAGAATTAAAAATATTGGCTGTATTCCCGCTAACCCTCCTGCCCTACCCTCCGCCGTCAAGGCAATTGAAGAAGCGGAATATATTATTATTGGCCCTGGCAGTCTTTATACCAGTATTGTGCCAAATCTATTGGTTCCTGAAATTCGCGATGCGATCGCCAAGGCTGATGTTCCCCGCATTTATATCTGCAATATTATGACTCAGCCTGGGGAAACAGAAGGTTACACCGTTGCCGATCACATTAGGGAAATCGATCGCATTAGTAAAGGCAAGTTGTTTGATGCGGTTTTAGTCCATCGCAAACCTCCTAGCGCTGTATCTTTAGAGCGTTATGCTTTAGAAAACTCTCATCCTGTTGATTTAGACCGCCACGAAATTGCTAAACTTAACCGTAGAATAGTTATGGCAAACGTGATGGAAGAAGATTCGGTTAGAGGTCATGTGCGTCACAGTTCTAGTCAGCTTGCTAGAGTTTTGTTGCGTTGGTATAGTGGCAAATGGCAACCGAAAATATAGCCGTACAAAGTTAGATTAGGACATTAATAGTAATCGGCTCGTAAGTAGGAAGTAGGAAATAGGAAATAGGAAATAGGAAATAAAAAATAGTATTTCAGAAATGTCATAACGCTTTTACGTACGGCTATATAACTAACTGTTTAGCGTTTTACCTGGCTCTTACTCAAAGTAATTGAAGTATATTATTAGTAGTAAAAAAAATAAAGGGGAGTAACAAAGCATTACAGTCTGATTAGTCCGCTTTACTTTGTTATCCCAACTTAAAGTTACTTGGCTTATTTATAAATATATCAATTCAATATAAAGGAAGTGTATTGCTTGGGGTCAAATAAGATAAACTTTTAATGAACTTTTGCTCAGATTCCAGTTGGTCTTGGTTTGACTAAGACAATCAACCGCAAGTTTAAGCTTTTTATTTCCTCAACAACAGTTTTTAATTCGTGTTAAAAATTTTCTTGCCTACTTTCAAAGCTACTTTTGATTTTGGCTGTCTATTAGGTGAACATTTGCCTCCTAGTTCAACACTGTTACTGATGGGTAACTTGGGTGCGGGAAAAACTACTTTAGTTCAAGGGATTGGTCGCGGTTTAGGGATTGAAGAACCGATAGTTAGCCCCACCTTTAACCTGATCAACGAATATCTAGATGGTCGTATTCCTCTGTATCACCTAGATTTATATCGCCTCGAACCTAGCCAAATAGATAGTCTCTACCCCGAAATCTATTGGGAAGGTCAAGAAGTCGTACCAGGAATTACGGCGATCGAATGGTCACAACTGCTGCCTTTTAAGCCTGACAGCTATATCAAAATCAAGCTATCAGGCTCTTTAGATTATCGACATGCTGAGCTTGAGCCTCATGGTCAAACCCCAGATCTAAAGTTTATCCAAAATTTTGTCTCTTCTGACCAGAAGTAATAGATTATGTACTTATACTAAAAAAGATGAAGAAACATATTTTGTCTCTTCACCCTTAGTTAGTTGGTGATTAATATTGGCTACTAACTTTTGTAGTTAAAAATAAGCTGGTTAATCATAGGTTAGATATTTAGTCAATACCTAGCTTGTTACCGCGTTTGTACTGCATGTACGCAGCAAAAAATAATCCTGCTAAGGTGATAAAAATCAAGCCCAGTACAATTCCTAGAAGTAGAGGTTCAATCACAAGGTGTCTCCTAAAAAGTTATCTAATTTGACTATATCCTACGCTAATATTGGCAAGCTCATCTATAACTCTTGGCGAAAAGAGCAGCTTCTAATCTAATTGAGCTTTTAGCCTGATGCTAATAATCGGTGGTTTCAACCTGAAATACTGATTTGTTAGCTAGCCTTTAGTTAAGATTATAAGTTAGTTTATTAATCATGGTAAACATAAGTAAACATTCGTAATTTTAAAATTATATAGTGGATAACCAGTTAGCCCAATCCTACGCTTGGCTAAGTCGCCTGACAATAATCATCATGGCAGTATTATTGGTGATCGGCTTTGGCATTCTGGGTATCTATTGGCAAAGATCTGCCGACCCTTACGCTTATCAAGTTTTGACCCTTGATGGAGATCCTCAAAATGGCTTGGCTATTTTTCAGATCAACTGTGCGGGATGTCATAATCTACAAGCACAAAGAAGTGTTGGGCCAAGATTAGAACATATTTCTAAGCGGAAATCACCAAGAGATATAATTACTCAAGTAACCAGTGGCAGAACTCCCCCCATGCCAAAGTTTCAGCCTAGCCAACAAGAAATGGCAGACCTACTTAGTTATTTAAATAAGCTTTAAACTGCTCAAGCTGCTTGAGTAAAATTTTGCCATGTCTTGACAATTGCAGCGATAATTAATAATCAAAAATCGAGCCTCAAACTCAATAGAGACAAATGTTTTATCTTGATTTATTGCTCTTGAATACGAAAAATTAACAGCTAATAATTCAACGAAAATTTCTGATACTATCTTGAATAGTCCTGATATATTATCGATAAACTATCGACATTTAAACAATGGGTTTAAGAATAGTCAAAAACTTTGACGCAACTTTCACTTTAGAATCCCAAGCCAAAGAAATTTTATTTAGTCTGTTAACTAATCAGACATTTACCGAACAAATTAGTCAAAAATTACACGAAACTACTATTAAATTTACCGATCTGTTGTTTCAACCAGTACCCTATAGTCAACAGACACCAAAAGGGATGCCTAGAGAGTTTGAACAGTATCACAACAACAGCGAATATATAATTATCAACGTCCCCCCTAACTTCATGTTTCAAGCCAAAATTTTTCAGCCTAGTCGCTTATGCGCTATCTACCGCAAAGTTAACTATTAATTACTAAAATTACTCAGCAACTTAATCTCTGCACACCTCCACCAAAGCTTAGGTGCTGTTAATTTAACCACAGACTGCGATCGCCAATCACAGTCTTAAATTACAGTCTTATTAAAGCCAGATAAACATGTCTATTCAAACCGAAACAGCATCTCTAGCTAGTCTGGAATACCAACCATATTTAATGGCTGATGGTCACATTAATGAAGACGTATCGGGTAAAATTGGAGTTTATGCCATTTTTGCTCAAGATCAGTCCTTGGTCTATGTTGGATATTCCCGTGACGTATATTTAAGCCTCAAGCAACATTTAATTAGACAACCCCAGCATTGTCATTGGCTTAAGATCCAAACGATCGCCCGTCCGAGTCGAACAGTTTTAGCCGAAATTGCCTCAGCTTGGATCGCTGAAAATGGTAAGACTCCTATCGGTAACGATACACAGCAGCACCTTTGGACTGAGCCAATTGATGCCAACCCCGCTATGACAGAGGAAGAAAAGGCACAATATCAACAGAGCGAAGAATCAAAGCAAATTAAAATACGGAAGCAGGTTGCCAGACGAGTAGAGGCTCAAATACTCAGCCGCTTAAGCGATCGCGGAGTTCAAATGGAAATTAGATTTAATCCTAAGCTCAAAGAAAAAGGTTTATTAGATCTCAAATAAGCTCATAGTCGCTCTTTAAGTTCGTCGTTATCTTTCGCCCGCTTTAAAATAGGAATAGTCGAGTTGTTTTTAGATCAATAGCCGTTCATCTCAAATAAATATGACAGCACTATTAAATAACCGCTATCGCATTATTAAAACTCTGGGTAGAGGCGGCTTTGGCGAAACTTATCTTACTGAAGATAACCATATGCCGTCGGGACGAAAGTGTGTCCTCAAGCAGCTAAAACCGATTGTTAAGCAGCCCAAAATGCCGCCCTGGATGAAAGAGCGTTTTCAGCGCGAAGCAGCCATTTTGGAAGAGTTGGGCAACGGTAGCAGTCAAATTCCTCAGCTTTATGCTTATTTTTCTGAAGGGGACAAATTTTACTTAGTCCAGGAATGGATTGAAGGATTAACTCTCAATCAATATTGGGAGCAAGAAGGCAATCTGCATCGTGATGAAGTAAGACAGATTCTCAAGCAGATTTTACCTGTTCTCGACTATGTTCATAGCCGTCGAATTATTCATCGAGATATTAAGCCAGAAAATATTATTCTGCGTAAGGGCGATCGACTGCCATTTTTAATCGATTTTGGTGCAGTTAAAGAAGCGATCGCTACAGAGGTTAACGGCAATAATAGTACCTATTCCGCTTCGATTGGAACTCCTGGCTATATGTCCTCGGAACAGGCAGCAGGTCGTCCGATTTATTCTAGCGATCTTTATAGTTTGGGCTTAACGGCAATTTTTTTGTTGACAGGACTAGCTCCTAATGAACTAGAAACCGATCCTCGTAATGGTGAAATTATCTGGCAGGAAAAAGCGGTTAATTTAGATCCTGAATTAGCTGACATCATTACTCGTGCTGTTAGGTTTCATCCTCGCGATCGCTTTGCTACTGCTCAAGAAATGTTAGCTGCCCTAAATCAAGACATTGCTAATAAGCCTAATAATCTGACAGGAGTCACCTTAAATGTTGCCCCCAATCGAGGTTCTGACAATCGGGAATTACTCACGAATGCTCACAACACCTTGGCATTTGAATCAAGACCTTTAAAGCGCCCCCAGAAAAATATCTGGAATACAGTTGGTTTATTTCTTCTGGTCGCTACAGGAGTGGCAGCGGGGACATTTGCTGCGGGGTTTGTGGTAGTTTCTAATCTCTGGCGATCGCCTGGAGATGCTCCAACAGCAGAAGTTGAGACAGCAAATAGGCAGCCCGATTTATTTTCTAATACGGACGAAGGTGAAACAGCACAAGCCGAAGCCGAAGCCAAGTTAAAAGCCGAACAGCAAGCCGAAGCCAAGTTAAAAGCTGAAGCCGAAGCTAAGCTAAAAGCCGAACAGCAAGCCGAAGCCAAGTTAAAAGCCGAACAGCAAGCCCAACAAGCTGAAATTGAACTCACAAAAGAGCCAAAAGCCGAGCAAAAAGAGCCAAAAACTTTAGCTAATGCTGATTTAGAGCCGACAGATGAACTAAATATTCCCATCCTCACCACTGGAATATCGGAAAGTCAACTCGTGAGTACTTTGGGTAAGCCGAATTCAGAAAGACAAGGCTGGCAGGCAAATAGTAAGGTGCTAGTTTACTATGATGTGATTCCCGATCGCGTTAATCTTAGTTATCAATCTGATGAGACAGGCAAGATTCGACAAACAGATGTTGCCCTAGATCAAGCGGTTAGCTTGGGTGCAATGCAGCAAACTTTAGCTAAAATGCTCGGGGGGGAGGCTCCTGCCGATATCAGAGACAAGTTACGTAGCGTTTACAATCGTGAAACTAGCTTCAGTTTTTTTAAGCTGGATAATTTAGAAGGTAAAGTTCAGCGAGATGCTCAAGGTCGCATTATTATTTCTGTGTGGGATCGGGGATATCAGCCGACTTAAAACAAATGATCATCCCTGAGCTTAAAGATTGCTGCTGGACTTGAATATGGTCTAAAAAATATTATGTCAAAAATTTATCAAGAATGAAGGACAGGACTGATTCCACCTCGAATATTAATTCAGATATTAATCCAGATATTAATCCAGAAAATATAACAGAGCTGGAAAACGGCAAGGTCGATCTAGAGGAAGAATCGTTATCTCTAGTCAAATCAAAGTCTTTAGAATCTCCTGGACTGAGGCGATCGCCAGTTCCTCAAAAAAATACTGGTCGTAAAATTAGTTTTTCCCAATCACAATTGATTTTAATTAGTCTCTTGTTGATGGGTTTAGGTCTCTGGTTTAGACTTTCTTGGTTGGGGTTGGCAAGTGCGATCGCTGCTTTGTGTCTTTCTCTAGGAGTCGTATTTGGCTCGGTTCGAGGCTGGGTGATTAAATTCCTCACAGTTCAAGAAAGAAGAACCATCTTGGCTTTTATCGGCTTTGTTGGAGCGATCGCTGGGCTGCTTAATTATTTAGGATTTTACAGCAACATTGGCAGTTGGCTTACTCAGTTTAAATACGATGAATTTGGCTCTTGGGCAGAATGGATCGGCGCTGTCGGACAAATTTTAATTGCGATGTTGGCGGTTTATGTCGCTTGGGCGCAATACGTTATTTCTAAGGATTTAACGATTCAGCAAAACCGAATTACTCAACAGCAGACGATTGATACTTATTTTCAGGGTATTTCTGACCTGACCTTAAATGACGAAGGTTTATTAGAAGACTGGCCGCAAGAAAGAGCGATCGCCGAAGGTAGAACCGCCTCAATTGTCTCTAGTATTGATGAAAACGGGAAAGCTAAAGTTCTGCGTTTTCTGTCTCAATCCCGTTTATTGACTCCCCTCAAACGAGATAATCTCCTTGGTAGAGCGATTTTAGATGGTAGTGGTGGGTATTCTGAAGATCGCGCCCATGGTACTAGGGTAATCGATCTAGGAGTGATGCTGGCAGGAGCATATTTAGTCGGACAAGACCTCCGCTGGACAGACTTAAGTGAAGCTAATATGGTGAGAGCCAATCTCAGTCATTGCGACTTAATTAAAGCAAATTTAGCTCGTACTGTATTGTATGAAGCAAATCTAGCTGGAGCAGATATTAAGGGCGCTCGCCTATTTTATGGGTCGGTAGAAACCGCAACTCCTCGTAGTATTACGGTACAGCCTGACTATGAAACAGGAAAACATACTGGTGTGGTTGTGGAAAAAGCTAATTTTTCAGGAATTAAACGCTTAAGTGATGAACAGCGTTACTATATCTGCTCTTGGTGTGGCGAAAAGTCTCGCTCAACTGTACCAGGAGGATGTGAGGGAATTCCCAATAAGTTAGGGAGATAGACACTTACTTTCAGCCATTAAATCACCAACGCCAAAATTTTATTTAATTATTTCATCTTCACAAGTTTCTCAAGTTGCTCATTTATAAATAAAGAATTACTGGATTTGACACCCATATTTTCTGTGGTTTCGAGTAGATTGACACTAACGGAGAAAGGAAATGAGAGCAGCAGATATAATGACTACCAGCGTATTTATGATCGATAGCTTGGCAACTGTGGCAGAAGCGATCGCCTTAATGCAGGATAAAAAAGTACGTTCTTTAATAGTTGAACCCAGTGAAGACGGCGCTTACGGAATTGTTACTGAAACAGACATTATTTATAAAGTAGCCACCCAAGATGTAGATCCTGAATCGGTGATGATCTACCAGATTATGACTAAACCCTGCATTGTGGTCAATCCCGATTTAGATTTAAAGAATGTGGCTCGACTATTTGCCGAAACAGGAATCAGCAGAGCACCAGTAATTCAGGAGCATCTTCGAGGAATAATTTCTGTAACCGATCTAATTATGAAGTCCAAGATATCATCACAATCTGCTTCTGATAGCCTCTCATTAAAAATTCAGGAAACTCTACTACACAGTCGCGTAGCTTTGGATGCACAAACAGAAATAGATCGAGAATGTGAAGCTGCTTGGGATGTAGTTGAAGAAACACAAGCTTACTAAAGTCAGCGTAGTGCATTTGTAATAATTTCAAGAGCATGTACAATATAGAGTTTTGTTTTTGTAAAAGTTATTAATTTACTACAACGGGCATTTAAAATTTTTGTTTAGTTTATTGATAATTAAAATCAATTAGAATAAAAATTGAGTTGCGCAGATGTTTATACAAGATTTAGCCCATGGTCGCAGTACAGCCTCTAGTTTCCGAATTTATGCTTGTTGGTAGGTTAGAAGATTTTGTGGTCAGTTCCAAAGGTCGCGTCAAATCTTTGTATCTATCTACCCCAGAAGCAGACTATACGATTGAAGTGGCTAAAGAACAAGCAAATGTTCTGAGTCAATATCTCAAACCTGGTTGCTATTTAAAAGTGGCGGGGATGCGCAAAAATAAACTACATCAGGCAAAGATTAGTTATAAAGCTTACAGTATAGAATTGCTGCCAGAACAAGCAACCTCCAGCAATACCGTAATTAAAACTCACAAATCAAAAGCTCAGATACTAGTCTGCCAAGGCTCAAGCTGTTGGAATAAAGGAGGAAGGGCCACTTATGAATTGTTAAAAGCTGAACTACAAGCAAAAGGAATAATCGATGACGTAGCAATTAAAACCACTGGTTGTTTGAAACAATGTAAGCAAGCTCCCAATCTAGTTATGCCCAACCGAAATCGTTATAGTAAGGTAAAGCCTCAACAAATATCACAGTTAATTACTAAATATTTCTAGTCATAACTAATAACTAGATCATCAACCCAAACTTGCCATAATGCAGTTCAAATCGTCCTCCGTTATTTATGTGACAGGAATATTTTTAGCAGGATTCTTTTTTACTCAATCTCCTCAAAGTTTAATTGCTACTGCTCAACCAGTTCCAGAAATAAATACTTACAATTTAAATCAAATTCAACAAAATGATGTGATTTATTTGGGGGAAAACCATGATAGTCCTGCTATCCACCAACAACAGCTAGAAATTATTACTCAACTCCAAGATAATCTAGCTAAAGCTGATTCGGCCAAAAAATTAGCGATCGCCATGGAAATGTTTCAGCGTCCATTTCAACCCATGTTAGACCGCTATCTAGCAGGAATAATTAGCGAAGAGCAACTAAGAAAACAAACTGAATATGACACACGTTGGGGTTTTGATTGGGAATTTTATGCGCCGATTCTACGTTTTGCTAAAGCCCAGGAAATTTCTCTAATCGCTCTTAATACTCCCGCTGAAATTACCCAAAAAGTAGCCGAATCAGGTATCAATAGTCTTGTAGAAAGTGACTTTCGCTATATTCCACCCCTGCAAGACATTAAGCTAGACAATACCCTATACCGTCAAAGACTAACAGAAATTTATCAACAGCACGCAAAAGAGGGACAGGGCAACAGTACGGATGCAGATAACTTCTTTGCCGCCCAAGTATTATGGGATGAAACTATGGCAGAAGCGATCGCTCTTGACTATCAAAAATACCCTGATACCCAAATCGTTGTCCTAGTGGGTAAAGCCCATGTAATGTACGATTACGCCATTCCCAATCGAGTCAATCGACGCATCAGCAAACCCAACTTCACTCAAACCACTCTTTTATTAAATAACAAGTAATTCTGGCGTTGCTGATTGAAAGCATGACGTACAAAATAATACTGTTCGTAGCTCTTAGCTTTTAGCTTTTAGCTTTTTGATTCAATACAATATAACAATTTCAAAACGTCACATTGTACCCTTGTCCTAAAGGACGACGCGTAGCTAGTGCTTTAGCATAAGCTTCGCAAATGGTATACCTCGATTTAGCAACGCCGTAATTCTCAGTAATCAGTAATTAGTAATTAGTCCTAAAGGACGACGCGTAGCTAGTCCTAAAGGATAAGCTTCGCAAATGCTTTAGCATAAGCTTCGCCCTAAAGGACTAGCTTCGCGTCGCAAATAATCAGTAATCATTCTTGATGCTGCAAGGCATATAACACCGAGCCTACCAAACCAACTTGGGGACTTAAGACGATGTGAACGGGAATTTTTTCAATTAAGGTACTAACTCGACCTTTATCCTTAAACGTTTGCAAAAATCTGCCATCTTGCATCAGCGGCAAAATTTTAGCAGCTATTCCCCCTGCAATATAAATCCCGCCGTAACAAAGTAATTTTAGAGCTAAATTTCCCGTTTCTGCGCCATAGGCTTCAATAAAGACATCCATAGTTTTTTCACAGAGGCGATCGCTTTGTTTAAAAGCTGCCTGAGAAATTATCGCTGCGGGGTCGATCGTCTTTTTTGCTTCCTGTTCCCACAGTCTAATTTTTTCAGCTATTGTCGAAGATTCAACCCCATAACCACTGTCGCGCAAAAACTGATAAATTGAGGTAATTCCTTGACCCGAAACTACTCGTTCAACCGAGATATGTTGAATATTTAATTTTTGACGTAAATATTTGAGTAATTCCATCTCCAAATCATTACGGGGAGCAAAATCTGTATGTCCCCCTTCACTGGCAAAGATCTGATATTTCTTACCTTGGGGAACTAGAAAAGCCTGCCCTAAACCTGTTCCTGCACCAATGACGGCGATGGGCGAATTTTCTCTGGCTTCTCCTTCTTGTAGGGTATGGACATCAAAATCTTTTAAGCCCAATATACCAAAGCTATTGGCAGCAAAATCATTCAGTAGATTAATTCTGGGGATATCCAATTCTGTTTGTAACCGTTGAGTGTCTAGCACCCATTTTAGGTTAGTTAAGTGACAGGTATTATTGACTACAGGCCCTGCGATCGCAAAACAAGCCAACTGTGGCTTAATATATTCATCTTGCGCTAAAAACCCGCGCACCATTGGTACTAAGTCGGGAAAATTAGCACTTATATACTGGGCTTCCTTAACAGTTTTAAAAGTCTTTTCGGTAAGAGTAACTTCGGTCACTTCCACCAGACGTAAAATCGTCTTTGTGCCGCCAATATCTCCAGCGAGTAAAAACATAATCTACTTGCGATCTATTCTAGTATTCATTTAGTGGGTAACCGTTTAAGATAAATCAAATCACATCTTGCGGTTTCCACACCTTCGGCGGGTTCATAGCCATTACGCTCATATAATTTTACTGCCTCTTTTAAGATTGTTGCGGTTTCCAGCCAAATTTCTTGATAATTTTTAATAGCGATCGCTTTCTCTAGTTTTAGCAATAAATATCTTCCTAGTCCTTTGCTTCTTACTTCTGGTAGCAGATACATTTTGCGAATTTCCACCGCCTTTTGTCCTCTAGCTATCGGTTGATATGCCGCTGTGCCGACCACAATTGCATCCTGCTCCACTACCCAAAACTCACCTCCAGTCTTTAAATAGGCCTGTTCCACCTCAATTACATCTCGATCTGCCAATTCAGGCTGCCAAGGCAAACCATACTCTTCTAGCACCGTCTTAATCACTCCTGCTGCTGAGGCGCGATCGCTCTGTTGCCAATCTCTAATCGTGAAGTTTTGATATTCTTCGTTCACTGTTTTGATTACTGATGACTAATTACTGATACTAAATCCGATTCTCAAAAATAACTTTGTGGTAAGCAGTTTAATTGGGCTGAAACTCATTACTCATTACTCATTACTCATTACTCATTACTCATTACCCATTACCCATTACCCATTACCCATTACTCATTACTCATTACTCATTACTGCTCATTGCCTAACTATGTAGCCTGGGTTCAGGATGCATCGTTGCCAAAATACTGCTTTCATATTCCCCTAATTCGGTTAATCGACGCTCAAGTTTAGGGCGATCGCTATATTCTAATGCTAGTAACCAATAGATGCCGTAATGACGGGCTTCTGATGCCATCAAACTACGATAAAACTTGGCTAATTCAGCATCGGGGCAATATGTTCCAATTAATCCTAGTCTTTCATGGGAACGAGCTTCGATAATTGCCAAAATTAGCAACAGGTCAACTAGGCGTTCTGGTTCGGGGTGGCGTACCTGGGATTTTAGCTGAGCAAAGTAAGGTGGAGCATTTAAAGCTGCTAAGGGAAGATTACGTTTTTCTAACCATTGATTTACCTGGTCAAAATGTGAGAGTTCTTCTTGAGCGATCGCAGTTAATTGACGCACTAATTTCTGGTGAGCAGGATAGCGAAACATGAGATTAATTGCTGCCCCTGCTGCTTTGCGCTCACAGTGAGAATGATCTAATAATATAGTATCGAGGTTAGCGATCGCTGTTTCGATCCACTCAGGGTTTGAAGGCTGTTGCAGAATTTTAATAGTAGCATTTGTGCTGTAAGTGACTACTCGATTCATCATAATCTTCTTATACTAAAGAACGTTTATTTTGCTTTATTGTCCAGATAGTTTGTCTCGAATAGTCAAGCAAAAATTTATTTTGATTATATGCACATCATCTTGAATTAAACGGGAATACTTACTAGTAAGTTAACAATTTCCTTTTATTATTAGTAAAACTGTTAGTAGTAAAAATTAATTGTCAAGAATGCACATTGTCAAACCAGCAAGCATGACTAAAAACCGCCGAATTGTTATTGGTGACGTACACGGACACTATGACACTTTAATTGCCCTACTAGACGCAGTTTCACCCACTAGCAAAGATGAAATATACTTTCTGGGCGACTTAATCGATCGCGGGCCTAAAAGCGCCCAGGTAGTAGATCTGGTCATGCGGAATAAGTTTCATTGTTTACGCGGCAACCATGAAGAAATGCTCTTGGATGTAGTTGGCACAGGAGAAGTCTCAGTCGATCTGTATCAAAGCTGGCTTTACAGTGGTGGTCACGCTACGGTGGATAGCTACGACAGCAAAATTCCTCAAGAGCATATCGATTGGATCAAGGGTTTGCCTTTATATCTCGATCTGGGAGACTATTGGCTGGTTCATGCAGGAGTCGATCCTAATGTTCCTCTCGCTCAACAGAATGCCGAACAGTTTTGCTGGATCAGAGAAGATTTTCATGGTAACGATCGAGCCATATTTAAAAATAAGCTGATTATCACAGGGCATACTATCACTTTTACCTTCCCAGGAGTTAAACCAGGACAAATTGCAGCAGGCAAAGGCTGGCTAGATATTGAAACAGGAGCATATCACCATAATAGTGGCTGGATGACTGCTATAGACCTCAATCAGCATAAAGTATATCAAGCGAATTCTTTTGATGGGCGGATTCGGATTATGCCCTTAAGCAAAGCGATCGCTAAGGTAGAATCTGCTAAAATAGCGTCCCGCAGAATGCGTAAAAGAGCCTAATTTGCTATTTGTTCGCCATCAGTTACACAAATTGAATCTCTTTTGATGACCAGTGTTTATTGCCTAAAGGTTTATCATAGATAGTGTCAGGTTAAGAGAGAATCGATGAGCCAGATCAAGTTAATGCACGCTAAGCTTCATCGCGTTAGAGTCACAGAAGCTAATGTCAATTATGTCGGTAGTATCACTATTGATCGAGATTTAATGAGTAAGGTAGGAATTCTGCCCCTACAAGAAGTAGACGTAATCAATCTGGCAAACGGTAAACGTTGGTCTACTTATGCGATCGCTGGAGTACCTGGATCGGGAGAAATCTGCCCCAATGGTGGAGCTGCCTTACTTTGTCAGCCTGGGGATATTTTGATTATTATTGCCTACGAATATCGCGATCGCTCTGAGGTCATGAGTCAGGGACATCAGGCAAAAGTGATTGTGGCAGATGAACACAACCATTGTTTAGAATTTATAGAACAAAGATTAGTCAACGAGTCAGGCAAGTTACAGTTTCAATCTTCGAGTGATTAAAAAGAGTTTTGGTAAAATAGCAAACAGTAAATCTGTAGCGGTTTATTCCAGATTGCGACACAAATTTCCCTCATTTACCACAACCCGATAAACTTAAACTTGTCGATCGCTTTTTCTGAGTAGCAAATTTCCCTAAGTTCGTAACAGAAATAAATTATCGTTGTAACAGTTGTAAAAGTTACATTAAAATTACAATTTTTTCACACAATATATAAAATAAATCATGACAGCAACAACTACTCGTTTTCCCATTGATTTAGGTGCTTATAAACCTTTAGCCTTAGATCCGAGCAAGGCGATGACAGATGAACAAAGAGCGGCATTGACAGCTAATATTCAACTCTGCCGTGAGGCGATCGTGTTCTTTACTGCTACTGGTGCAGCAAGAGGGGTTGGTGGACATACTGGAGGCCCTTTTGATACTGTTCCTGAAGTAATGATTCTGGATGCTTTTTTCCGTGGTGCGCCTGATAAGTTTGTCCCCATCTTTTTTGATGAAGCAGGACATCGGGTGGCGACTCAATATCTCATGGCAACATTGCATGGTGATTTACCGCAAGAGGATTTACTAAATTATCGTGGTGCTAACTCTAAATTACCTGGACACCCTGAGTTGGGATTGACTCCTGGGGTTAAATTTAGTTCTGGTCGTTTAGGACATATGTGGCCCTACATTAACGGTATTGCCCTAGCTAATCCTGATAAAGTAGTTGTTTGTTTGGGTTCTGATGGTGCGCAACAGGAAGGAAATGACGCTGAAGCTGCGCGGTTAGCAGTGGCACAAAACCTCAACGTTAAGCTATTTATCGATGATAACGATGTAACTATTGCTGGACATCCCTCCGATTATCTACCTGGTTACGATGTAGCTAAAACTCTAACGGGTCACGGTTTAGAAGTTAATGAAGGCGACGGCGAAGATCTGGACTCTCTTTATAGCCGTATGTGCGCAGCGGTGATGAGTGATGGCCCTGTGGCTCTAATTAATAAGCGTCCGATGTGTCCTGGGATTGAAGGCATCGAAGGCACTACCCACGGACATGATGTGATTTCGGTAGATAAAGCGATCGCCTATTTAGAGCAACATAATCAAGGTGCAGCAGCCGACTTCCTCAAAAATATAAAAAAACCCAGCAACGATTATAAGTTCTTGGGAGTGAGCGATAAACTCGGTTCTAACCGTAACGTCTTTGGTGATGCGGTAGTTTCTGTCCTCGGCAAAATGAGCGATGCTGAACGGAAAGAGAAAGTGATCTTTATTGACAGTGACTTAGAAGGTTCTTGCGGTTTTAAAACCATTCACGATGCTTATCCCGATGTCTTTATCCCTTCGGGAATCATGGAACGGGGTAATCTTTCCGCTGCTGCTGGTTTTGGGATGGCAGAAGGTAAACAGGGTGTCTTTGCTACCTTTAGCGCCTTTCTAGAAATGTGTGTTTCGGAAATCACTATGGCACGTCTCAACAAGTCTAATCTCTTGTGCCACTTCTCCCACGCTGGTATCGACGATATGGCAGACAACACCTGTCACTTCGGAATTAACAATATGTATGCAGACAACGGCTTAGAAGATGGTTATGAAACCCGTCTCTACTTCCCCGCTGATGCTCACCAAATGACTGCCTGTGTTAACAAAGTTTTCCACGATCCTGGAATGCGCTTTATCTTCTCCACCCGTTCTAAAGTGCCGATGATTCTCGATGATGCGGGTAAAGAATATTTTGGTGGCGATTATACTTTCACCCCTGGTAAAGATGAGGTGATTCGCGAAGGCGATGCAGGCTATATTGTCAGCTTTGGCGATGCTCTTTATCGTTCCTTGGATGCGGTAGAACGTCTTAGGCAAGAAGGAATTAACGTTGGTTTAATCAACAAATCGACTCTTAATCTGATTGATGAAGAGATGATGACAAAAATTGGTCAAGCGCCTTTTGTCTTGGTAGTTGAATCTTTCAACCGTCGTACAGGTTTAGGTAGCCGTTTTGGTTCCTGGTTGCTCGAACGTGGTTTAACCCCTAAATATGCCTATCTTGGTGTTCATGAAGAAGGCTGTGGTGGACTTTGGGAACAGTTCTCTTATCAAGGATTAGATCCAGAAGGCATCATGAGCCATGTAAAAGGGTTGATCTGAATTAGCTCCAAGCTTTAAGCTCTAAGCTTTAAGTAAAACAGTGTTGCAGGGTGGGTAAATTACTCACCTTTTTTCTTGTCTTCAATTTAGAGTAACAGGATTTATGAAATTATTTATTGACCAGTTAATTACCCAAATCATGCAAAAGCATACTCCTTGTATTGTGGGGTTAGATCCTGCCTTAGAAAGGATGCCCGAAAGCTGGCTAAAAGAACAGGGCATACATCAACAAAGTAGTCTAACTGACTGTGCAGAAGCGATTTATCAATATAATCTGATGGTATTAGATGCGATCGCCGATTTAGTTCCTGCCGTTAAACCCCAGAGTGCTTATTATGAATTATTTGGTTCAGCGGGAATTGTAGCCTTAGAAAAAACCATTCAAGCAGCGCGCGATCGCGATTTATTAGTAGTCTTAGATGTCAAACGGGGGGATATTGCCTCCACTGCTACTGCCTATGCTCAAAGCTATTTACCTCGTGAACCTGAGCGTCCTTTAGCTGCTGATGCCATCACTATTGTTCCCTATTTGGGTCAAGACTGTCTTGAGCCTTTTTTCAGCGAAGCAATTAAATGGGGTAAGGGTATTTTTGTCTGTGTTAAAACTTCCAATCCTGGTGCAGCGATTGTCCAGTCACAGCGATGCGACCCCGCGCCGTCTTACGGCGCTAGGGAACGCGCATCAAGACAAAAGATTGATGGCAGATATCTGTATGAAATTATTGCCGATCTAATTAAACCAGCCTCAGATCAAAGTATCGGTGAATTTGGCTATAGCGGTATCGGTGCAGTTGTGGGGGCAACCTATCCTGAAGCAGCGCAAAGGCTACGTAAACAGTTACCCCAGAGCTTATTTCTCGTTCCAGGGGTTGGCGCACAAGGTGGCGGGAATGAGGGGATTAAAGCCTGTTTTAATGCTGATGGTTTAGGTGCGGTAGTAAGTAGTTCTAGAGGGGTTATGTATCCTCATCAATACGGTGCAGTAGCAGCGAGTCAAGATACGATTAGACAAGCTGCCATAGATTTAATTACCCAAGTAAGAGAGATTTTAATTCCTTAAAATCCTCAAATGTGGTTAATCCTCTAAAGAACCATTAAGCTTTTGTTTTTGCAATACCAAGAACAGTGCTAAGGCAACTATGCTCAGTAAGATCCAAAGATCGGGTTCGGGAACTCCAGAAATTTCCGCTGTTTCAAAAGGATTAAAAGGGGTGTCTAGTTGTTCCGTTCCTGTTTCGATTTCTCGCTCAAAACGGTCTGCTTTCGCTTCCGCAGCTTTTAGTTGCTCCCTTTGCTGCTCATTAACTAAAACGATCATTGAAGAATAGGGGGTTACAATCTTATGATGCTTCGCGATTTGATGGATAGCATCTAATTTCTCTATAGATTGCTGATTTTTATCTTGATGACCTAAATTGAAGACTAGTTGACGGGCAGCAATAGGCTCAAGTCCCTGTTTAGAGTTGGTCTTTGAGTCTGATTTAGTTACAGTCCAACTATAGCCATCCACCACTGACTTAACCTCTGCTTGTTCTGTTGCCAAACGTTTGATTACCGTCGGCAGATTGGTGGCGACACCCCCATGACTATTTTGAATTGCTTGCAAGGTATCATCTTCATAAGCTTTGGGTAACTGACCGCCCAGATGTACCATCCACAGAGGAGAAGTTATTGCTGGTAGCTTTGGTCGATCTGAAGCTAGCTCATAGCTACCTTCATCTGTGAGTAGTAAGACGGCATCATAATCTTGGTTATCCCGCAGCATTTGAAACTGCCATAGCATCTCATCAGTTTGCAAAGAGCCATAAAAAGTTAGTTGATTTAGATGCAAATCGTTAAAATCTTCTAGACGTTGAGCTTGTTTAGGATCAGCATTAGTGAGATATAAATCCACATCATTACTAGCAAGACTATCTAAGTTCTTTTGCCACCATTCAATTGATTGTTGGACTTCTGCTAGCTGATTTCCCATACTGTAAGAACTATCCAGGATTAAAGCGTATTTTTGATTTTTTGGTAGAGCATAATCTTGCTGGCTCAAGGGTTTAACTGCAACACTATATCCATCTTCTAAATTAAGTTGATAGGTTTCTCGCTCTAAATTTTTCCCCGTACCACTAAAGTCTTCTAGCCAAGCATCTGCAAACAACCATTGCTTTTGACCATTGCGAATTCGCTGAGTCTGCCACGTCCAAAAGATATTCCGCTTCTCAGCTAATCTAGGTAATGCCCAACCTTGCTCTTGCTGCATCACTTGATAAGTTAACCAGAGATGCATTTTTGGTCGATCTAATCCTATCTCAATTTGGCCCACAGTCCTTTTGGGAGGAACAGGAAAAGCTCTGAGGCGATATTGTCCAGGCCCAACTTGTTCGAGTAAAGCAGGATCTACAGGGCGAGTACGATTGACCTGAGAATTATATACTTCTTGGGCGGCCCCTCTGGGAGATACTTGATAGGCAAAGCGTCGATCTAAGTCTTCTGTGTCTCCTAACCATAAGCCTGTAATAGCTGCACTTTCGGGCAAGGAGAAGTAGTAAAGAATCTCTTCTACATCATTAGTCTGATTTTCATAGACTTCGTGAATTTCTACATCCGCCCAACTTCCGTGAGGTGCAATATTTACTTCTTGTTTGGCTAACCAGACTTTCTTCTGGTCAATATTGAGTAGTCCTGCTTTTGCTTGATCTACTATGGCAGTAGACTGAATCGCATGACGGACTGAATCACGTTCGGCTTTTTGGATTGGGGTATCAAAGAATTCTGCATAAAGCTGGGCGGATTTATCAACATCATCACGAGAACCTTGGTATAGAAACGGTGAGAGAAGCTGGTTATATCGCTCTTGCATGAAGCGAGAAATTGGCTCAGGTAGTAGGGAATTGTACATATTATAAATATGGTTATTTCCTGACCGCGTGCTGAGGTAACGATAGGGATAAAGGTTAGCGTTAATTAGTCCTTGGCGAATTGTGCCAGAAGCAGCCAGCAACTCTTGTTTATTTAAGGATGATTGTTCTAATAAGCTAAATGCTTTAACCTGGGGTTGTTGATTAGAAATATTAAAAATAATTAGCCATGTAGCTACCACAGCTACTCCCACTTGTATAGCCTTTTGTTTACTATGTTGTTGGGCAAAAGCTTGAATAATTTTCTTGCCTGAGTTGAGATAAAGGTTCGTGATCGCAAAGGGCATCCCGACAAATAGAGCTGAACTAAAGCTAAACATGACCAGAGAAAATATGCCCGCGATCGAAAACCATAGCCAGCTACCTGAAGTTAAGCTATGCCAAAATCCCTCAACCCAATTAAAAGAGAAAAATGCGATCGCTAAACCACAAACTCCCATGAGAATATAGGCAGCAACAGGTAGGGCATAAAATAGTAAGATTGTCCCCAGATATATCCCAGTAAATAACATCAGGGTATGGGTAATCATCTGTACCCAAGAAAAAATCTTTAGATTACCGCGGTATCCTTGGAGAACCTCGATCGCAAATGCCACAATACAAACTAATAAAGTCCCTAAAATAAAAGTGTTCGCAAAGGTTAATTCCCGAATTAGAAACAACCGTACCAAACACCAAGTAATTAGAGGTGCTTCCACACCATAAAACCAGCGCATGAGATCTTGAGGTCGTTTGCTCAGATATTTCGCTCCATAGATAGTGGAGACTGTAGGGACAGCAATTAATGCCAGTAAAGTTAAGGCAAAGTCCAGGGGAATCGTGCCATCAAAGGTCGCGATAATTAGCAAAATGCCAATAAAAGGTGTAATGCCAAAATAAACTAGGCTGAGAAAGATTAAATTCCAACCCCAAAAGATAATTTGCCAGATAGTATTACGAAGTGATTTTGGGTTTTCCATTGATTGAGTGGGCAAGAATTAATGAGTAATTTGTAAAGAGTTTCACCCTTGTTCTTAGCTATTTACTTAAGTAATTTTATAAAGCTAAAGGCTAAAAGCTAAAAGCTTTTTTGGTAATGAGCGCTCGCTAATGATTAAAGTAGTTACTATTGATAGTCTGGTAGATAGTATTACTAAAGTTTTTAATTTCAGGGCTATCGGGATTTTCAGCGCGATCAAATAACACTGATACTAATACCCAAGTCTTATAACGATGGGAAATATAATCCCAAATACGAGTTACAAAATCATCGGTAGTTGTTTGCTCAGATTGAAACCAATAAACTGCTGAAAGTTTTCCATTTTGTAGTGATAGCCAGCGAGCATTGATAGAATCATTAATTAGGGTCGAATTCATTTTATCCACTTTGAAACCATTACCCAAAAAGCATAATTCGGGAGGATGGTGAGACTGCCAAGTGTCGCTTGCCACCATCAACATTGAACCTGTAAGGACGTGTCCCCCGAATTCATTCGAGGGCTTGTATCGTCCTGTCAAGCGATCGCTCTTAAAGCGTATTTTCTGCACCAGAGGGTTAGCAGGGCTATCAAAAAAATCTGCTTCTGCGGTGGTTAAGGCTAAATTTTCGGTGGTTATTTCTGAAGGCAAATTAATAGATTTTAAAGTAATATTGTCTACTGAAAATGGTTTAAATTGTCCAATAATTCCGAGAACTATCACTAGTGACAACAACCATTGGTAATTTAGATAATTTATATTTTTATGCTTATCTTGATAATATTTTTGCTCTTCAATTTTGGCTAAATCCAGAGAAGCTTGAGGTACTTTTTGTAATAACATCCAGGTTAAAGCACTAGCGAGCATAAATCCCACAATACCTAAAGGTAGGTGTAAAATATCGGCTATTTGCTGTTGTTGAAAAACTTCAATTATCAAAACTAAGATGAATACTCGCATCACATTAGTAGCGATTAAAAACAACAAATTGGCGATCGCCACTAGCAACCAACGAAATCCTAATTGACGACTTTCTAACCAAGTTGCCCCTAATAAAAACACTGTCCCTGTCCAAAGGCTTTTCATCCCACTACAGGGTAAATCTACCTGGGCAATCCCGTTTTCCATCACAATAATGTCATGGGAGGAAACAGCACTCAGATGAAAATCTGATAATACTTGAGCGACTGCGTGAGCAGTAATTACCCTGACAGGAAAACCTAAGCCACTATTAAAAGCTACTAAGAAAGGAATTATACAAGCAATGGCGATCGCCACACTTAAACCTCTATGCCAAGCTGTACTGGAAATAAACAAGCCTAACAAACCATAGCTACCTAGAATAAAACAGAGTAGGGTTAGTTGGGGAATATTCAGCGACCATTTTAAAATAATTGCCCCGATTTCTCCCCCTAACATCAACAAGAAGGGATAGATCCCAAAGCGTAGACTGAGTGATTCGGTTGAGCAAAAATCCCTGGGAATTATCTGAGCTAAGAGAACAATCAAACCAATCGTTAATAAAATTAAATTTAAAGTATTGGTATCTGGTAATGATTCGATAAACCATTGATACGTCCAGATATTGCCTAAAAGCCAAGCAAAGATCAGTAGTATGATCTGAAAATAGTGCTGCTTGAAAATCGATTTGCTAATCATCGCTAATTATCAATGTGGATAGTTTTCACGATGACTGGCGATCGTGACGATTACCATTGTATTTTTTTTAAATTAGCAATGGCCACAGCAGATTAGGTGATTTATCAAAAAGCTAAGAATCGATTATCGACTTATGTTGAATTTAATCCTGGAGCGCCAAAAAACTTTTTTATTCAATTTAGCGAGTGAACTGACTATCTCATCAATACACCGTAAGATATATGGTTTTTTACCGCTATTTATTTAAAAATAATTTGAGTACCCAAAGAATGTAACATAGTTCCATTAGTGACCTTGTAGTGAACTTGACCCAAGGAGTTCTATGTCGTTAGCTAAGCCCAAAGGACAAAAACTCAACGTTTCATTTGCTCAATTCTGGCTGTGGTGCGGAATTATTGCCATGATGATTTTTTTTCTGGCGCCAATTTTTTGGCAGATACTTACTTCGATCAAGTTAAACGCAGATATTTCCGCTATTCCCAATGTTTATTTACCAAATGAGTTTACTTCTGAACATTACACTCAGCTATTTAGCCGTCGTCCATTCTTAAGCTATATCTTGAATAGCGCCTTAGTGGCCAGCATTTCTACTATTGCATGTTTAGTACTGGGTTCTCCTGCTGCCTACGCCCTTACGAGGATAAATTTACCAGGAGAGAAATTTATCTTGACGGGAATTCTAATTATTACTTTATTTCCCTATGTGCTGCTGTTCTTAGGACTGCTAGAATTAGTTAAGGCTGTGGGCTTGGGTAATAACTATTTGGCTTTGATTATTCCCTACACGGCGATTAACCTACCCTTGACAATTCTAGTCATGAGAAGTTTTTTTCAGCAACTTCCTCAAGATTTAGAGGATGCAGCCAAGATAGACGGCTACAAAACCTGGGGAATGCTAATTAATATTTTACTGCCGATGACCTTGCCTGCTTTGGCAACCACAGGCATTTTGACCTTTATTTTTGCCTGGAATGAATATATTTTTGCCCTCACCTTTATTACAGAAGAAGCCAAGAAAACGATTCCTGTCGCTACCGCTCAATTAGGAGGGGCAAGTTTATTTGATATTCCTTATGGCCCTATCGCTGCTGCTACAGTTTTGGGTACTCTACCATTGGTGATCCTCGTTCTAGTTTTTCAACGTCAGATCGTTCAAGGGTTAACCGCAGGTGCGGTCAAAGGTTAAGCCAAGAATATTTACTAACGTTCGAGCCTCAAAAGTAATTAGTTTTTAGTTTTTGCAGTAGTTCTCAATGTATATATCTGAAAGTGACAAAATGCTGATTCGTCAGCTAATCGAAAACCAACTACAGGCATTTCAGGCAAACGATTTAGCAACAGCTTTATCGTTAACTAGTCCTAAGATTCAAAATAAATTTACGCTAGCAGATTTTAGCCAGATAATGACTGCTAAATACGGTGCGATACTTAAGCCTCGTTCAGTTATGTTCCGTGGTTTTACTCTGGTAAATAATTTTCCTGCCTTGATTGCGATGATTATGGATCAATCAGGTAATTTAGTTAAAGTCGTCTTTATCGTACAGCATCAACAGGACTATAGTTGGCGCGTTCATGGTTATGAGCTAGCTGGTATTAATGAAAAGATAGTTTAGATAAGCTGTCAGGTATTTAATTTGTTGATTGAGATTGACGCGGTGACGGGGTGATAATACCATTTCCCGAAACTAGCTAATATCAAGTACGGATAAACAGTTTAATTAAACTGTTCTAGTTCTTGGCCACCAATGATAAAAAGTTAAGCCTTTAATTAAATTATGTTCTTGTAGTAATTTTCGGCATCGAACTACGAGTAGCTCTGGTGATTGACTAATAAAATGATGTAGTGATGCAGCGCGGTGACGCGCCTCCAGGCGGACGGAGCGAAGCTCCTAATCCTTTAGGGCTAATCCTTTGTGACTTGTTGGTTTCCAGCAAAGAGCGACTGCATCAAGAAGTCCTTGAGCATTTGTCTTACCTATTGCTTTGGCGAGCGCTGGTAAACTTTTCCTTTTCAGGTCACTTATTAATCCCAACTGAAGATATTTAAATGATTCATAAGCTCTCCCTTCTATGAATAAATCTTTATATAGTTGGCAGTAAGTATCTACACATTGAACTGTTGGTCGAGGGGAGCGAGGCTTAACCATAGTCTTTGTCTGACTTTCAAGCTTTTTTCCTCATTTTACTTTGCCTAGAGTGACAGAAGAGAGATAATGGGTAATAAGTTCTATCCAACTGAAATTCGCTGTAAATTGCCTGTTAAACTAAACCGCCATGAGGAGGCTTAAAAGATTTTCCCGAGTTGTTATTTTTTTCGACAGCAGCAAAATGACTAGATTTAGCGCAAAAAATGTTTTTTTGTCTGACAATATTTTGATAGGAACCAGAAAGAGATTTAAGCCAAGAAATGCGGGAAGGAATCGCTGCCCCAGCAGGCTTCAATCCTTGAAGTACCCCTGATAACTGTAATCCTTCTAGGGGTTTAGCTTCTTTAATTTTATGCCAGACCGAGCGAGACATTAATAGAGTTTGTTCGACAGCCGTAGCACCCATTTTATTAAAATATTCTTCGCGTTCGGGCTGATAGTCAGCAGAAACTATCTCTAATGGCTGGGAATAAAGCTGCTTGTCTGCTGCCAAACCTCGTTTGCGATCGACAGATTCTTGAATAATTTGCGCCATCTTTGCCGTCAGCTGAGGATAAAGCCAAGTATAGGCAGGATTAACGGTTAATTGGGCGCGATGGGGTCGAGAACCATCTTTGGAAGATTCCAGCCTAAAATAGCCGATCGCTGCTTTGCGCTGGGGTTCAAAAACATAGCCACTAACGACATCTGTACCATTGAGCCACAGTCTAATCTGACTCACCGCGTTTTGCACCATACCAGATTTAAAATCATCTGCATGACGGTCAAAAACCTGTCTCAGTAGAGGTGGCATCGATACGCAATCAAGCTGATACAGCAAAGGTGCATCAGCATTACTAATAGGTAGAAAATTGGGTAAATCCGAGTCTTGCTGGGCTAGTTGAGCAATTAAATCCGCTGATATTTGCCAGTAGGTCATCTGTGCCAAAGGCTGAAAACCATTTTCGCGATAGAGAGCTAGATGATTTTTCTCATTAATATTCACCTCTAACATCCAGGTGCGAGCTTCCCAGATATTTTGCAGACAATGGCGCAGTAGCTGAGAACCTATCTCTTTCTGTGTTTTGAGTAATTCTAGATTAGGAGAATTACTATTGAGCAATACCCGTTCTACTCTCCAAGTACTACGAGTGCTATTGAGAGAAGAAACTTGAATTAAGCCAAGAACTTCCGATAAATGCTGTGCCACATAAACTCGCCAGCCATGATAATAAGAACGGGGTAAAAGAGCCAAAAACCTTTTTAATCCATACCAAGAGCCGACCTGTTCTAGTTCTCGATCGATAGTGATTAGGCGCTTGGAAGTTTCCTTAGCGACGCATTCGCTCACTAAGGCATTAATTGCATCCACATCACGATGTTGAAGAGGACGAACAATCAGCTGCTCATTGCCAGGTAGGGATAAAGTCATGGTTTTTTATAATTAATCAACTCTTTCTAGTTGCCATAAAATTTGATTGCCTTCTCGCCTGACTCGGGAAACAACCCAGTTACGCCAAGACCAGTGATCACCTCTACTGGTAACAGCACTAGCATTAATATCCATTAAATCTGCCAGTTCAGAACTGCTAATAAGGTAACCTTTTCCAGCTATCTCTTCAGCGATTCTTAGAGTATCAATTAAATCTCTTAACTGAGTTACTCGTTCTTCGCTTGATACTCTGGTTTCTTCCATTGTGCTGTTAGATGATTCAGTCATAAATAGCTAAAATTTAAATAATTGATAACTAGTTCTAGAGATGAAATATCATCTTTAGGATAATAAAGTTTACACGATATCTTGATTACCGTCATCTTAGCTAATTTGGACGAGAATTATCTGCTACTAGGTTAATATATCTTGACCGTCCTGGCTGAAAATCTGGCTTAATTTCTAAAGCTTTTTCATAGCAAGCGATCGCTTCAGACCATTTTGCTAGCTGTTCGAGAGCGCAACCTCGGTTGTACCAAAACAAATGATTTCCTGGCATCAACTTAATTGCCTGACTCCAGCTTTCAATCGCCCCAGACCAGTTTTCCAGCTGATACAAAGCATGGGCGCGATCGTTCCACGCTTGATAATTATTAGGGTCGATCGCCAAGGCACTTTGAAACGATTTTACGGCTGCTTCATAGTCGCCCATACGTCCTAAAGCACTACCTCGGTTATGCCATGCCTCTGGTAAATTAGCATTAATTTTTAACGCTTTATCCCAAGAAACGATCGCTTGAGCATATTCTCCTGCACTAACCTGCTTGAGACCGAGGTTAAACCAGCTTTCAATCACTTCTAAGCTTGAATCGTCTAGCAGCAATTCAGGTTCTAATTCGGGTTTTAATTCAGGTTCTAATTTTAATTCCAATTCTTCACCGTCACTGGTAATTTGATGTGAACTGTTTAGATCTAGGTCTAGATCTAGATCTAAATTAGCATCAGAAGACTCAGTTATTTCAGTTGAGGAAGCGATGGAACGATTATCTTGCCAGCTCGCCGTTTCTGGTGGAAGATCGAGCCTGTTGGCTGTATTGTCTTGGATCTCATTTGTAGATGAGTCTGAAGCAACTGAATCTACGTTTTCCAGCCAGAGATTTGACTGGGACTGAGGGTCGAAATCATTGTCCTGCGAAGCAGCATCAACAGCCAAATCCAATTCCACTGCTGTTTCCCGTGCTGTTTCCTGTGTCCCCAAAGCGTTAAAATCATCAGGTAATCTTTGGGATAACTCTTGTTCAGTTTCTATCTGCTCATTTAAACTAAAATCAGGCCCTGCATATTCCCAGATTACAGCGGGACTGTTGTCAAACAGCAATTCCCTACCAATGCGATGAGCAGCTGCACCAATTTGATTAATTTCGGTGGCAGATTGAGTCAGTTCACCCAAACGAATCATCATTGTTCCCCATTGGCGTTTAGACTGAATCGGTAGTTTTAATAGCTTTTCTCTAAAGCGTTCTAGCCAAATCACCCAGTCAGCCTGTTGTCCGCGATCGCCTAGCTGGTTAAAAAACTTAATAATTCGGTGATCGTGCCAACCATGAGCAATACCTTCTAAAAGCTGATTGAATAAAAATTCATAGTCAGCATCTGACAATCCAGACTGCGCTAATGAAGTAACTTCAGGCTTTAGAACATCTTGGTGAGACTGATTTGAGTTAGAGTTTGACTGTGGTGTATCTTGCTTGACTTGTCCAATCGTGTGACTCATGACCTTAGATCAAATATACTGATTTATTAGAAAAGTTAAACTAATTTTATTCAAAGCAATCGGCTCACATAAAAACAGTGATGCTTTGAGTCTGGTTGAAGAAACTTGGTTATCCAAGCATTATCTACAGCTAAATATTGCTCAATTGTACAGGGATAATTTTTTACGAATGAGTAAAAAATAAAAATCCACATTAACTATGGCTTACGAACCTCTACATCACAAGTACCGACCACAAACTTTTGGCGATTTGGTTGGTCAGGAAACGATCTCTTTAACTCTCAGTAATGCTTTAGAACAGTCAAAAATTGCTCCTGCCTATTTATTTACAGGGCCTCGCGGTACAGGTAAAACCTCTAGTGCCAGAATTTTAGCGAAATCTTTAAATTGTTTAAATAGCGATCGCCCTACTCCTCATCCTTGTGGAAAATGTGAGGTCTGTTTAGCGATCGCCAAAGGTTCGGCATTAGACGTAATGGAAATTGATGCTGCCAGTAATACGGGGGTGGATAATATTCGCGAAATTATCGAGCGATCGCGCTTTGCCCCTGTTCAGTGTCGTTATAAGATTTATGTTGTTGATGAATGTCATATGCTCAGTACCGCAGCATTCAATGCCCTGCTGAAGACTTTAGAAGAGCCACCAGCACAGGTAGTTTTCATCTTGGCAACTACCGATCCTCAGCGAGTTCTCTCGACAATTATTTCTCGTTGTCAACGGTTTGATTATCGACGTATTCCTCTGACAGAGATGACCAGTCACCTGAGATATATTGCTGAGGCTGAGAAAATTGCGATCGCTGATGATGCTCTGACTTTAGTTGCCCAAATTGCTAACGGTGGTTTGCGGGATGCGGAAAGTTTACTCGATCAGCTCAGTCTTTTACCTGACACGATCACGGTAGAGAAAGTCTGGGATTTAGTTGGTGCTGTTCCAGAACAAGATTTATTAAAGCTACTTCAGGCAATTAAGAATAATGATTCAATCGCCGTTTTACAACAGTGTCGCAGTCTGTTAGACAGAGGTAGAGAGCCGTTAGTAGTGTTACAAAACTTAGCTAGTTTCTATCTCAATTTGTTAATTGCTAAAACCGCACCTCAACATGCCGAATTAACCGCTGTGACAGAAATCTGTTGGCAACAACTATGTGCTGAAGGTAAGAATTGGCCGACTGCGTTAATTTTGCGCGGACAACAACACCTAAAAGAAGCAGAAACTCAACTCAAACGGACAACTCAACCTCGCCTGTGGCTGGAAGTTACTTTACTGGGACTATTGCCAGAAGCTCATGCAGCGATTGCCATGCCGTCACAAACAATTCCGTCTATGTCGGTCAACCCAGTTGTCACACCTGTTTCTCCTGTTGTGGAGTCTACTATTCCCCCAGCAGTACCTAGAGAAACTACTCCTCAAGCAGCTATGGCGATCGAGCGAGATAATGTTCGGCAATCGACAGTCCCACAGCCAGACTCAGCATCAACACAGCAAAATAAGGAGAAAACGCACTCCGATGTAGCGCCACAACATTTTACTAATCAACCAACTGCCGCAGCAAATCCTACGCCTACAAATGCACCTAACAATTATCAAGATCGAGTTACCAATCAAGAAATCTGGACTAAGGTGGTCAGTTGCTTACAGCCTCCCACAACTCAGGCATTATTAAAACAACAGTGTCATTTAGTCAGCTTCGATGGTTTAAGTGCGATCGTGGGGATTAGTTCGGCTAAACTACAAAAGCTCAATCAAGGTAAAGTGCCTAATATTGAAGCCGCCTTTGCTCAAGTCTGCCAACGGAAAGTGAGAGTCCAATTAGAGGTTGCTAGTTCTCAAGGCAATACGACCAAGAATTCGATTGCAACTACCGCTCGACCTGTTGAAACAACACTTTCTGCCCCAGAACAGCCTCCAAACCCGCCTCCACCCAGTACTAAAACAGTACCGCCAGTAGAGAATGCAGCGATTGCGATTAAGCCACCCAATTTTTCAAGTCAAAACCAAGCAACCCTAACACCAGTACTCCAGACTCCCTCAACAAAATCTCTCGACCATAATTTTAATGGGAGCGTAATCGCTCCGAGTTCTCTAGAGAATCGCCCTCAAGTCATTGCCACTGAAAACTCCCCCGTTTTAACTCCCCCCGCTGTTGCTGCCGATCTTACTCCTGCCATTAAGACTGAGGTAATAGCTGAAAATTATGTAGATAGTGAATTACAGCAGGCGATCGCTAGTCTGACTCAAAGTTTTGAAGGTGAAGTAGTGGAGTTAGACAATTTTTTTGATGAGTATGATGAAGATGATGAATTGCCCCTAGACGACATCTCTACCCTATTAGAGCAGCGAGATCTAGAAGAATATGATGATGAATGGTAGCTACTAAATGCTTAGGGAAAACAGCAAAAGAAGTTATAGATTGCTTTTCAACAGACAATAACATTTTTACTGATCCCTAAGACAAAACTCTATCTCTCCTATTCCAATCTATGAACCTCTACCTACTTGAATATCCCTTACCCTAACTGGAACACAAGCATGGGTCATTTGGGCAATTTGCATCGGTTCACCCTTGCCACACATATTTGTTCCACATTGAACTAGTTCAGATTCGCCACCGAGAGCATCAATGCTGTTCCAAAAGTCAGTAGTCATACTGTGATAGGTAACATTCTTGAGCATTCCTGTAATCTTGCCATTTTTTACCTGCCAGAAAGCATCTCCACCAAACTGAAAGTTACGACGTTGCTGATCGATGGAATAACTACCAATGCCGTCAATAAGAATGCCCTCTTCAGTATCAGCAATCATTTGTTCCAGGGTGGCAGTATGACGATCGCCTGGTTTTCCTGGTTCTAAACCGAGATTGGGAATACGTACCATTGGCGTACTTGACCAACTATCGGCAAAGGCACTACCGTTACTACTACCTCTACCTAAACGAAAAGCGGTTTCGCGATCGCATAAATAGTCGTTGAGGATACCATCTTTGACTACATACCAGCGTTGTGCGGGTACACCCTCGTCATCATAAGCTACTGTACTACGTCCTTGGGGCTGAGTGCGATCGGCTACCAGATTGATCCAAGGGGCTGCATATTGTAATTGGTGTAGATTATCCGTGGTAGCAAAGCTTGTTCCTGCAAAGTTAGCTTCATAACCATATACCCGATCGAGTTCAGTAGGATGTCCGACAGATTCGTGAATAGTTAAGAACAGATTACTCGGCTTGAGAATTAAGGTGGTTTTACCATCTCCTGTAAATTCTGGAGCGTGTACTTTTTCAATGGCTTCGTTAGCTACTCGGTCAATATTACCCAGTAGATCGGCGCGATCGATATGTTCATAGCCAATATTAAGGGGTGGGCGTTCGTAATTTCTGCCTTGAGCATCACCATTAGCGATCGCCGTACAGCCCATGCCAGGATAGCTACGATATAGGGTTTGTTCGATGATTGAACCCACGGTAGAAGCGAATATTTTATCTTCTTGGGCAAAACTAAGGAATGAATAGGCTTTTTTGATGCCCTTGTCTTGATAGCTCAAAAACTGCTCGTTAATCTGAAGCAGCAACTCGGCTTTCTCTTGGATCGGTACTGTGAAAGGATCGATTTGAATGGGTGTGGTATATCGAGCTTGATATGCTTCTACAGGAACTAGTTTTACAGGCTCTTGTTGCGTTAGACGACTACCTTTGGCGGTTTCCACAGCTAAGTTAACAATCCGCGTAATTTCTGCTGGAGTAATCTGATGGGAAGCCACGAAACCCCACGCACCATCTAACAAGACTCGTACCCCAAAACCCGAACTCACGTTGTCACTCAGGCGATTTAAAGAGCGATCGCTCGCCGATAAGTTTTGCTTGCGATCGTGACAAATCCGAATATCGCCATATTCGCAACCCGCCTGACGGATTAGATCGACAGCCAAGATAGCTAATTCTTTAGTAGTTGTTTGAATCGGAGCTTGTACCATTGGTGCTTTAAGGAGAAAAGGTGTTGATGTAGATATATTCTAGACAATCGCTTTGGAGGATGAATCGGGATTGACGTTTAAACTCTTTAAATCAAAAGCTAAAAGCTAAAAGCTAAAAGCTAAAAGCTAAGAGCTGATCTAAACCCATTAATTAAAACTTGATAGACTATTAGAATTGCCAATAGTTAGATGCTGATTTGAGCTATCTGGCACCAATATTTCAGACTTAACCTTAATTTTAGTATTGGTAAACTCAGGTTTTGGGCGGATTCTCACTAAGAAGTAACCTTGTTTATCCTGCGGTGCTAGGGTATATTTTGGCTCGGTAATAATACACCAAGTTAAAGGCAGGCTAGAGCGATCGTAGAAGGTAAAATAAATATCAAACTGCTCGATAATTTCTGGCGCAGTGGCGATTTGTAGAGTTTGTTGAGCGTCTAAATAATTATAGGCAAAATGGGTGGCAGGTGCGCCAACGGGTAAATATTCGTTACGGACAAAAGATTCTGGGAGATAGTTACGCAGCTTCAGGATAGTAAAGATATAGTAATGCAGGCTGGAGTAAAACCAATTTTTAGCGTTAATTAAATCATGGTAATACTTGTTGATATCGCTAGGAATATTATCAGCTTCAACAAATAATTGTCCGTCTATTTTTATAGCTGGATAATTAATAATTTCAGCACGATTATAGTAGCGAACTCCCAGAGAATATCTACCCGCAGGTAGCTTAATTGTCTGCCAAGAACTATTAACATCCAACTGTTCTGATTCGAGGCTGGTAACGGTTTTATATCCAGGAAAACTATAGACTACTGCAATCCAAGAACGAGCCGATTGATTAGCAGTTTTAGTATCAATAGCGATCGCCTCTGTAACTTTAAATGGCCCTAAAGTACCAATAATGGCGTGGGTGTTCCAGCGTGGAGCTTTGGTCATTAAAACAGGCAAAACTAAGGGAGCCTTAATCATTTTTGCCGATAATACTCGCCACTGGGAAGCCTTTTTTTTATTCAGCGCCAGATAAACCGTAAACAAATTACCGATCGCGAATTTAACTATCTTATTAAATAAAAAAGATAAGCAAGCTAAAGGAATTTCCCACAATAACCAGATTTTATCCATCTTCATCCTAATCGCAACTCCACAATAATTGTTACAGATTTAATTCTTGAGCAAAATCTTGCAGCTTCGTAAAAGCATATGCACCCATTAACGCACCCCAAATTCCTTTTCCAGTTGCAGGATCGATACCTTTGTCATAAGTCAGTAGCTCGCTGGGTGTAGCTTTGAAGCCCAGAAAAACCTGAAAAGTACTACCCTGATAAGTAACGCTACAGGGTTCATCTGTGACTGGAGTAGTTGCAAAACAGTATGTTCCGTTAGCTAATTCTTGGGTAGCAACCTTAAGCGTACAGTTGGGCAAAAACTTAATTTTATCGGGAGTAATCTGGGTAATTAAAGCTTGATTTTGTCCCGCACCTCTGGCAGTAGCAAGATCTTCAAACATATAAAATTCCACCTCGATATTTTCTCGCTCTCGTAAACGCAAAATTCTCGGACGATAAGGCTGATCGAGCTTAAGTATATTAGCCTGTTCCGCAAATAAAGTAATGCTATCGTCAGTAAAAATAGGTACTGGGCGAATCCAAAGCCGCAAATTAACGAACCAAGCGGGTTGTTCTAGCGCTTGGGGTTGATTACTGAATTCTCCAGCTAAATAGCTAGCTAGGGCAGTAAGTTGAGGAGAAAAATTCATTTAAATAATGAAGTTGTTTAGACTATCATAGGACATTTCAAATCGGCGTAAACGGTCAAAGCTATAAGCTATCAGTAGAATATTGGTAAAGACGCTTGAGCAGCAAGATTAATGTTTGAACTACAAGAACTGAGAAAAAGGATAGAAGAACAGGATTATCAGGGAGCTTTAAAAATAGTTGATGAGCTAGAAGAAATGCAGGGCTATTTCATTCTCATATATCCAGAGAATAAATTCTCTGTCTAAGTACATTAAGTCCGTTTAAACGGACTTTAATTTTAAGCCAAGAAATTTATTTCTTGGTTCACTATAGTTAGAACGAAATAGCCCTGGAAAAAATGTCCGTTGAAGACAAGTTAAATAAAATCGAAAGCTACATGGTAATTCTTTATATCTGTAGGATCACTAAAAATAGCTACACAGCTTAATTTATAATGTTCGCAATACTATAAAAAATATTATCAACATAATGGACGGCAACAACGGACAACTAGAACGCCTCATTGCTTTAGCCGAAGACGAACTAGCCGTATACAGTAGCGATGCACGCAAGATTGAAAAATTAAGACGCAAAATTGGTATTTCTGTCACCCCCAAGGAACAAAAAGAAGTCAAGGCAGAATTACTAGAATTAATGCCCAAAGGCTTTTTTGGTAAGCTAATTGAGGAACAACGTCAGACTGTAGCTTTACCTTTCTGGGGAATTGCGGGATTAGGATTACTATTTGGCATTTCCTTGCGCCAGCCTGTAGATTTTCTCGCGCCAGCTATCGGTATTCCCATTGCGATCAATGTGCAAAAATGGGGCTGGAATTTACAAGCCAAAAGAATTCTGCTCAAAACTCTCGAAGAAATTGAACAGCGATCGCAACAACCAGTTAAAGAGTAAGAAGTGTTGAACATAGTACTTAATACTGACAAACATCTTCCATAATTGCCACTTGAGTAGAAGTTTCGGGTTGTTCTTTAAGACAGTACTCTTCTAACTCTTCGCTCAACTCTTCTAACTTTTGGCTGACTTGTGCAAGTTCTTGGTTCACCTCTTTAACTGCATTACTCTCAAATTCTGCGGTAATGTCGTTTAATCCTTGAGCAGAGATATCTACACATTTTTGCTCAACACGAATATAGGTTTCGTAAGGACAACTATTCTCAGCCTTGACATGGTAATTGACAAATAAGGGTAAGCATAGCGCTACTAGAGGTAAAGTCATCTTAATTTGATTGGTTCTTTCTTGAGTAGCCATAATTCCACCTAAAGCAAGTAACATTTTTAGATCTTTAACAATTCAACTCTGGTTGATTTTGAGCTATTTAGCCCTGATCTAAATCACAGTCAGAAAGTGAGCGATTAATGATGATTTAAGTCTTGCTTGAGGTTGAAAGCTGTCATAAGTCTAGTTGTAAGATAGATTACCAACAAAACTAATGAATAGATTATGGAAGATTTAAGATCCTCACAGTGGAATCCAGCCGACTATGCGAAAAATTCCGATGCTCAATTAAAGTGGGCGCGATCGCTGACTAAAGACTTAAATTTAGCAGAATACCAGTCTATTCTTGACGTGGGGTGTGGTGATGGCAAGATTACCGCTGACTTTGCCGCTAGTTTACCTCAAAGCCGAATCGTCGGCGTAGATAGTTCACCTGAGATGATTGCTTATGCTGCTGAGAAATATCCTCCCAGCCACTATCCTAATCTTACTTTTGCTTGCGTTGATGCGCGATCGCTTGACTTTAATCAAGAGTTTGATTTAATTTTCTCCAACGCCACTCTTCATTGGGTAGACGAGCATCAGCTATTTCTCCAAGCTGCAAATAAAGCGTTAAAAGAGCGAGGAAGATTAATTATTTCCTGTGGTGGAAAGGGCAATGCAGCCCAAGTCTTAGCTATTTTTGCTGAGTTAACAGCTAGGGATTTGTGGCAACCTTATTTTGCCGATTTTAACAATCCTTATTTCTTTTATGGACTTGAAGATTATCAAACCTGGTTGCAACAAGCTGGCTTTAGGGTTAAACGCTTAGAATTAGTACCCAAAGACATGACTCATCAGGGGGAAGCAGGATTAGCAGGCTGGATACGTACTACTTGGATGCCTTTTACCAAATATGTACCAGAAACAAAGCGTGACGATTTTATTGCTCAATTTGTCGAGTTATATCTGGCTAAAAACACTTTGGATGCTCAAGGATTAAGTCATGTTTCCATGGTGAGATTAGAAGTTGATGCTAATAAAACTAACGCCGTTTAGCAGAAGTAATAACAGTATTTATTATTTATTTAGTTTGACAGATGCCTCTAACATATCTACGGAGCGAAAATTAAAATCAAAACAAAAATTGGCTTAAACCTCTGGGTAATCAAAACTAATTATGATTGACCGATTTTGGCAATGGCGTAATTTTATACTTACTATTTGTCTAAGCTTCATCCTAATAAGCCTAATTTATTTAGTGCCGACGCTCAATCAACCATTATTAGCCCAGTCGGATCTTAGTCTCAAATCCGACATTATTTCCCTGGAATCGCGCCTTAATCGTTTAGAACAGGAAGTAACCCGCCTCAGAAGTAGCAGTTCTAGTTCTCAAATTAATATTCCTGCTGCCGAACTAAAAGAGCGATCGACTCCTCCAGCATCTCGTAATACGACTGGCAATATTACCGTAGTTGATGGACAGATTATTGGACGCACCGATCCCTTATATTCAAGATTGGCGACGCTATTAATTGAACTCAAAGAAGAGGTTACAAGTCTCGATCGCCGTTTAACAGAAATTGAGCAAGCTACCCCTTAAAGCAATCTTGATTGTGATGATCGGATTCTCAACTATTTGTAGTAGTCTAAAAATTATTTTTGCTCTAGTTATACCATTTCTCCTTGAGGTTACACTTAATATTTTAAGTTTAAATCTCGCGCAAAGACGCAAAGACGCAAAGGGGTTAAATTTAATTTAGTGCATTGTTATAGAGAATTGGTATTAATATTTAAAAAAACCTGCAAAGCAACTTCATTGTAGCGGTGGTTGTCATCAGTTTAAGTGTAAATACTGATATTTACCGCAAATTCTCTTGTCTTGCTAAATCTTGCTTTAAGATTAAAAAACAAATTAATTAAGTAGCAATATTTAATTTACTTCAAGTGCGATCGCGAAGGGTAGGTAGAGCCTAATTGCCTGCGCGATCGCGCCCTGATTAATTTCAAACGATAGCTGTAAACATCGTTAATTGTAAATTATGACTATAACTCCTGCACAGGAAGCGATTTCTAATTTAATTAATCTAGCAGAACGTGGCGAGATCGATCCCTGGGATGTTCCCGTGATTAGTATTATCGATCGGTTTTTAGCTGAACTAGGATTAATTGGCGAAACAGAATCTCCACAACAGGAGGCAGACTTACCTCGTTCTGGTCAAGCTTTCCTTTGGGCATCAATGTTAGTACTCCTAAAAGCTGATAGCCTCAATCAAATAGAAGAGGAATTAGCAGATATTGACGCTGATGATTTGTTTGAATCAGAAATTTATCTCGATCCCGAAAGGCGATCGCTACCTGCTAATCTAGAACAGCATTTACGTCGCCGTACTGCGGTGCAACCAATCAAAAAACGGCGAGTTACCCTACAAGAACTGATCGAGCAGCTAGAACATATTGCAGCAGAAATTGAAGCGGTGACCACAGATGGCTCTCCCCGTCGCTCTCAACGTTCCCGTAGTGCTGCCATTAAAGCGATCGCTCAACTAGCTCACAATGAAAATCTAACGGAGTTAGCAGCCCAGTTAGAAAGTTTTCTGCATCTTAATTTACCTAATTTATCCCCAAACAAAGATTATGTAGATTGGGAACAGCTATTACAAAAATGGCAAATTAATCAATCAGCGCAAACGACAATCCCCGAACACTTAAATTCAGATCGCGCGGGAGTTTTTTGGGCATTACTATTGCTTTCGGCACAGTCAAAAGTTGAACTGTTTCAAGAAGAGTTTTATCAAGACTTAAGTATCCGTCCTTTAAATTCGTATTTGCAAACTTGATTCTTCGGTGAACATTGTTGATACACTGGAATAGTTTAAATAGTTATTTTTAAGTCTGGTTGAGGAGAAGCTTTAATGAAAGCCATGATTTTGGCGGCTGGCAAAGGCACTCGCGTTCGTCCCATAACATACACAATACCCAAACCCCTAATTCCGATCTTACAGAAGCCAGTGATGGAGTTTCTGTTGGAACTGCTGCGACAGCATGGTTTCGATCAAATTATGGTCAACGTCAGTCACCTGGCGCATGAAATTGAAGGATATTTTCGCGATGGTCAACGTTTTGGCGTCGATATTGGCTATTCTTTTGAAGGTAGTATTGTTGATGGTAAATTGGTCGGCGAAGCAGTAGGATCGGCGGGCGGATTACGAAAAATTCAGGATTTTAATGCGTTTTTTGATGATACCTTTGTTGTTCTCTGTGGTGATGCTCTAATCGATCTAGATTTAACCGCAGCCGTCAAACAACATCGAGCCAATGGTGCGATCGCTACTGTGGTTACCAAAAAAGTACCTAAAGAAGACGTTCCCAGCTATGGTGTGGTGGTAACAGACGAAAATGGCAGAATTAAATCTTTCCAGGAAAAACCCTCTGTAGAGGAAGCTTTAAGCACTGATATTAATACAGGTATATATATTTTCGAGCCAGAAATATTTGATTATATTCCTCCCAAACAAGAGTTTGATATTGGGGGCGAATTATTTCCTAAGCTAGTGGAAAAAGAAGCACCTTTTTATGCTGTTTCGATGGATTTTGAATGGGTTGATATTGGTAAGGTTCCTGACTACTGGCAAGCTGTTCGGGGTGTCCTCACCAGGGAAATCAAAAACGTTAATATTCCTGGTACAGAGGTTGCCCCTGGAATCTACACGGGTTTAAATGTTGCGGTCAATTGGGATAAAGTAGACATTAAAGGCCCTGTTTATATCGGTGGCATGACCAAAATTGAAGATGGCGCCAAAATTGTTGGCCCTGCCATGATTGGCCCTAACTGTTATATCTGTAGTGGAGCAACGGTAGATAATAGCGTAATTTTTGAATATTCCCGTTTAGGAGAAGGAATTCGCTTGGTTGATAAGCTGGTATTTGGGCGCTATTGTGTCGATAAAACTGGAGCGGCGATCGATCTCCAGGCTGCTGCCCTCAATTGGTTAATTACAGATACCCGCAACAACCATTCTGAACAGGAATTGGATGAGCATAAGGTGATTAAAGATTTCTTAAAAGAAGATAATTAGATTCTTTGATCGGGCGTTCCCTCATTTAGGAAGCGCCGAGGGAAAATCTCCTCATACATCTAAGTAGGTGGGTGTAATTAAATTGGAAATGAGGTTAGGGAGTAACAAGTAACAAGTAACGAGTAACGAGTAACGAGTAATATGCGGAGCGGTGACGCGATATGCGGAGCGGTATCCTTTAGGACGAAGGAGCTAATCCTTTAGGAATCCTTTAGGACAAATAGCTCTAAGGGTAGGGGTTTGATCAATTATTTTGCCTACCTACTTAGTTTTTCAGTAGTTTTACTAGCTGGTTTACAATCTCAAAACCAATAAATTAAAAATTATCGAACAATTTTGGCACTTTTACTGATATAATTACATAGTCTCGATGGGCTATAACTCAGTTGGTTAGAGTGTCACATTGACATTGTGGAAGTCGGCAGTTCGAGTCTGCCTAGCCCAACTTCCTGGAGTGAGGAATTAAAAATTTTACTCGCCCAGTAAATCAAAATATGGTGATCGCAGAACATAGAGGCTAAACTAAGCTTGCTTGTTTCCATCCAAAAGAATAATTGTCCACTGGCAAATATTTATGTCAGGGAATAAAGATAATATATGTCTGGAATCTGCCTAAGCAGATTACCTTTTATATAATAGGCGAAAATACTAATTTATTTTGCTCAGCCTGGAATAGGATAAGTTTTTCTACTTAAGAAACAAGAGATAGACATAAAAACTACACAAGTTACCAGGTAATTTACAGTTTTACATACACAATAGAGCAGACAGTAGATATTGTAATGAAACAGACACCCATGATTAAATTATTGATCCGTTGGAGTATAACTTTAGGAGTCGCAGGAGCTACTTTTTTTAGCTGGAGCGCAATCGAGAACTTAATGGCGATCGCTTTACCTGAAGCAGAAATTCTCAAAAAACTCGATCCCGTACCAGTATTCACCATTGCAGACGAAAAAGGTGCGCCTTTAGTAGCTTCAGGAAAAGACAAAGCTAAAGTAGCGGGGGTTTTTATTTCCCAAGGTGATGCTAACGAGTTTGTCAATCAGCTCAAAACCGAAAATCCTGAATTGGCAGAAAAAGTTAGAGTTGTTCCAGTCTCATTGGGAGAAGTTTATAAGCTGGCAGGATCGGCAGAAGGGGAAAACAATGCCTTGAACTTTGCCTATGTTCCTGAGAAAGAAGCTGTAGCCTCAGCTAAAACTATTGGGGAAGCTAATAAACAGCCATATAAAGGAGGAGTGCCTCTATTTGTGGCAAAAGGCGGTGAAGGTAAAGGATATTTAACCTTTGAAAGAAATTCTCAGCAGGTGATTCCCTTTTTCTTTGATAAAGCACAGCTAGAAGAAATGATCGCCCGATTTAAACAACAACAACCAGAAGTAGCTAATAACGTAAATATTGAAGTTCATCCTCTAGAAGGGGTGATTGAAACTTTACAAACAGGTTCAGACGAAATTCTGGAAAAAATTGTCTTAGTTCCTTCCACAGAATCAATTCAGTTCCTACAAACAGTAACACCTACTGAGGGAGCAGCACCAGCACCAACCCCAACCCCAGCACCAGCACCAGCGCCAGCGCCAGCAGAATAATTGAACAGTATTGCTGGTGAAAATTTATATAGCTGGTATCAACAGGCAAAAAAAACCGCGATCGCCAATCGTGTAGATCCAGATGAAGTTGATTGGTTAGTCCAAACAATTACCGATCTAGACAGTCTGTCTTTGCGTTTGGGTACATGGCAAAATCAAGCGCAAATTAAAAGTAACAAATCTCTGTCTGAGTTAACTAAACTATGGCAACAGCGTCTTCAAGAGCGTCTACCCGTACAATATTTGGTAGAAACAGTCTTTTGGAGACGTTTTCAATTGAAAGTTACCCCTGCTGTGTTGATACCTCGTCCAGAAACAGAATTAATCATTGACATAGCTTTAGAAAACAGCTTAATTTCAGGTTCTAATCAACATTGGGTAGATTTAGGTACTGGTAGTGGAGCGATCGCTTTAGGATTAGCAGATGTTTTTCCCGAAGCAACAATTCATGCGGTAGATCTCAGTGCGGAGGCTCTAAAAATTGCCCAAGAAAACGCTAAGAGCGTAAATTTCAACCACATTCAATTTTATCAGGGTAGCTGGTGGAGTCCTTTGAGTTCGCTTCAAGGTCAAATAACAGGCATGATTTCTAATCCGCCATATATTCCGTCGTCGCAGATTGCTCAACTAGAGCCAGAAGTAGCCAAGCATGAGCCTCGTTTAGCATTAGATGGTGGTGATGATGGTTTAAATGATATACGTTATTTAATTAAAACTGCGCCCGAATATTTAGTTTCTGGGGGAATCTGGCTAATTGAATTGATGGTTGGTCAAGCAGATACAGTGGTTGCGCTGTTAAAACAGCAGGGAGAATATAAAGATCTCCAAGTATTTCGCGATCTTGCTGGTATTGAGCGTTTTGTCTTAGCCTACAGATGTTGATTACTAATTAGTTTTTCAAGCAGCAAAAAATTAAAATCTATGGTGAAAGTTTCTCAGACAGAATTGATTGCAGGAGCGATCGCTGGTAAGGTTGTCAGTTTTCCTACTGATACTGTTCCTGCATTAGCAGTAAAGCCAGAGTTGGGTAACTTAATTTACCAATTGAAACGGCGTTCGGCAAATAAACCCCTAATTTTACTGGGAAGCTCGATTGATGATTTGCTTCCTTACATTACTTACAATGATGCTGAGTTAGCAATTTGGCAAGAAATAATCCAGCAACATCTTCCTGGCGCACTTACTTTAGTTCTTCCCGCTTCGGATCGAGTACCCCAAGCAATTAACCCGATCGATACTGATACCGTGGGGATTCGTATTCCCAATTGTCCTACTGCACTCGAAATCTTAAGCCAGACTGGGGTTTTAGCAACTAGTAGTGCCAATATTTCAGGACAAGATGCTCTGCGAACAATGAAGGCGATCGAGCAAGCTTTTCCGTCGGTGTTGGTGCTAGAAAACATGGATTTAACTCCTGGTAGTGGACTTCCTTCTACAGTAGTTATTTGGCAAGAACAGCAATGGAAAATCATCCGTAAGGGGAGTATTGTAATTACTGATTACTGATTACTGATTACTCATTACTCATTACTGATAATTAATTATCATTCATTGTTGCTTTCTACCTATTACCTATTACCTATTACCTACTACCTATTTCCCCTACTTGCGCCAGGTAAAATAAAAAGTTGCTCCTTCCCCAAGTTGAGATTCGACCCATATTTTGCCTCCTTGACTTTCGACAATCTTTTTGACAATTGAGAGACCAATGCCTGTGCTTTCAATCGAGTCTCTAGCTTGCAGAGTTTGGAAGATGGTGAAGATGCGATCGTGATACTGCGGATCGATCCCTAATCCGTCATCTTGCACGCCAAATTGATAAAACTCCTCTTGTTCTTCTACCAAGATGGTAATTTTGCCCTGTTGTTGATGATGATATTTAATCGCATTGCTAATTAAGTTGGTAAAAACTTGCTGTAATGAAAGGGCTTGGGTGGTTAAGGTAGGTAGATTAGGCGGAACTTCAATTTCAAATTCTGGGGGAGGAGAGAGAAAATCGATCGCCTCATTGATTAATTCGCTTAAATTAACAACTGTGACTGAGATATTTTGCCTCCCCACACGAGAATATTCTAATAAACCTTGGATCAAGCCATCCATCCGCTTAACCCGAGACTGCATGAGATCGAGTTGCTGTTGATTTTCGGCGGGAATTTGTCCCTCTAGATCTTCACTCAACCAAGTTGCTAAATTCGAGATCGCCCTTAGTGGTGCTTTGAGATCGTGAGAGGTGACGTAAGCAAAATGATCTAACTCCCGATTACGGTTTTTCAGCAAAGATGTAATTTTAAGTAATTCTCGGTTAGACCATTCCAACTCGATCGCCTTTTCTTTCAGGGAATTTTCTGCCTGTTTTCTAATTTCTAATTCTCTTTGTAAACTATCTAATAACTCAGCCTGCTGGATGGCGATCGCTAACTGGACTGATAATTTGTCTAATAATTCCACTTCATTAGTTAGCCAATGACGGGGACTGCTACACTGATGAGCAATTAGTAAACCCCAAAGCTGAGGACATTTTGGTGCTGAACTAGGTGCAAGTAATAGAGGGCAAACTATATGGGCTTTGACCTGAAACTCTTCTAAGAGCTTAATATGACATGAGGACAGTCCATATTCATGAATATCATCAATTGCCAAAGTTTCGCCTTGTTCATATCTAGCTGCACCTTGTTCTTGAAAGCAGGTATCGACTATATTTTGTCCCCAAGATTTTTTCCAACCAAGTTTGACTGACTCAGCAACAATATCACCACTCAGATCTGAGGTAAATCGATAGATTACTACGCGATCGCAATTGATTAAAAGCTGTACTTCTTTAACTGCGGTATCAAGTATTTCTGATAAATCTAATGATTTACGAATCCGCAAAGCAGTTTCTGCAATCAACTGTTGTTGCCGAATGTTCATACTGGGGATTACTTGTTTATTGTTCATTTTTCACTGCTGAGCGCTGACAAATCTAGATTGAATTTAATGGCGATTTGACTCAAAATTTCTTGTTCTTTTGGGGTAATATTACCTTGAGAAATAGCAATGTCATAACATCTTTTCCAAGTTAAAGATGCAAACTCAGGAATTAATTCTTCAAGTAATGCCGATAAATCATGACGTTGTTTGAGATTGACGGCAATAGTTTCGACAGAAGAAGGCGATATTGTTTTTACTTGAGGTAAGATTTCTGCCCAAGTTTGCTCTGGATAACTTACCTGGATCATATGCGCCAAGATCCGATCCATGATTTCAGACTGTTTTAAAGCTACTTGCCAATCTGTATCAGTTTTTGTCTGCATCGAGACTTCTGAATGATTAACTTTGGCTTGATAAAAACGACAGGCTGTTTGCCCCAAAACATATAGCATAGCTGCATTTGTCGAAGCACCGATCACTGCGCCAATTCCTGGAATAATCTCCACCACGCTTAAACTTGTTTTTAAAACATCTGCGCCTAAAGATAAACCAAAAATTGCCAAAACTTCTCCTCGTCTGGCAGGTTCATTTAGATCTAAGTCATAAGCTGCTGCAATTTCATAGACCATTTCCGTTTGCAGCTTGGTGGTGGCAATTAATTCTATACCCAAAAAGAGGGCTGCAATGGGAGGTATGATATTAGTCAGTAGTCCTAAGCGTCCACCTGACCAAGTTTTCTGAATGATTAAACGCTGGGCAATTTGATCTGCTGTTTCATGAGGATATTGCGATCGCATTTCCGCCACAACTTGCTTGATTTTGGTAGTATCTGCTTTACCGAGAAAGGGCTTTATCCAGTCTAAGCCAATGAGCTTATCTGCTGCTTGCAGTACAGGGTTAGAAGAAATCCATTCTAAAGTCTCTCCTGTAGATACAGTGGTTTTTTCTAAGATTTTTTGAGTTTCGGCAGTTGCAGCTTCAGTTAAATTGCTTACGGTTGAAATTACTTCAGCAATAAAATTGGTTGGGGAATTCATGTTAAATGTTGGATAACTGTTATGGGTTGCTTGACAATTAATCGATCTTTAAATGATATTAAAAATCCTGACTGCATGACCTAAGATGGTTGATACAGCCAGGATATTTATTAAAAGCTAGGAATAATTAGTTTGAACCTAAAAGCCGAAGATTATTTTTTTGATGTTTGACGCTTTAATAATATGGCTTTGAATTAGCTTCTATTTAGTTAAGTTGTCAAAGAAATTAGCTGCTTTGTCTTTAACGCTGGTGGCATCCGTTTCATCGGGTGAAACCATTTTCTCTTGATCTGCTGCACCCTGTACTTCGTTCAATCCTTTTTGCGACTCTTTCGTTACTTCTTCAATTCCCAGAGGAGCAGAACGAGCAACATCATCTGTTTTGTCTTGAATATTGTTTAGTCTCGCTTCGCCGTCAGTAGTTTTACTGGTCACTGCTTGAGCAGGGTTAGCAACCGAAAGAAATAGTAATCCACATACAAATACAGTTAATACAGCACGAATAGAAGACTTTAACCAGTTGTTTAACTTGTTGAATGACATAAACTGACCTCAAAATATGATTCTTAATTATTCTCTATAATGACTGCGATCGCTTTGTAACAACATCCCACCAAAGATATAAAGTCTTGGCTTAAGTTAACTGCTAAAAGACAATTATTATCTTAGCAATCCATCTAAAGGTATATTTTTAATCTAGTCAGAAAATACAAATTACACCGTAACTCTCAAATTTTCCTGCAAAAAACTTGTTTTGCTCCAGCTTCAACGAAACGATCTATCATAAAAATATTTCATTAAATAAATTATTAGCAAGTATAAGTACAAGTATAAAGTTATGATAAATTATCACTTGTCAAAAAGACAAACTTGGTTTCAGCTATTATTAGCAACGTCCGTCATTACTGTTAGTAATATTTCAGTATCGGCATCACAAAGCTTGGCGATTGACATTACTGACGTAATTAAAGGTACAGTGCAGTACGTTCAGATAGCAAATATTTCTGATGAACAGGAAATCGAAATCGGCAAACAGACCAATCAACAGGTGTTAAGCCAGTATCAGCTTTATAATAATTCGCAGATTCAGCAATACGTCAGCGATCTGGGACAAGAGTTGGTTAGTGCTAGCGATAGTCGAGACATTCCATTTAATTTTCAGGTAGTTAGCAGCGACGAAGTTAATGCCTTTGCTACTCCTGGCGGATTTGTTTACGTTACTACTGGCTTATTAAAAACTGCCGAAAATAGAGCGCAATTAGCATCCGTAATGGCTCACGAGATTGCTCACATCAATGAAAAGCACGGTGTGAAAGCTTTGAAGCAGGCGGTGGCAGCTCAAGGGATCGCTGGAGCAGCAGGAGTAGAAACTAGTCAGTTGGCGCAAATAGCTTACCAATTAACGCTAGACTTACCTCAAAGCCGCTCTTTTGAATATGAAGCCGATAATAGCGGTTTAAAGATATTACAGCAGTCTGGCTATCCTGCCCAGGCTTTTGCTGACTTTCTCGCTAAATTAGAAAGCAGTGGCAACACACCAGAATTTATTCGTACCCATCCTACCAGCGAGAATAGAATTAAAGCGATTTCTCAAAATACCCAAATTTCCAATAGCAACAAAGGACAAGATCCTACAGAGTATAGTAATAACGTACTTTCTTTGCTTTAAGAAAATTAGTTAAAAGCAGTAAAGCGATCGCATTGTTGAAGTTGGTGTGGACAGGCGATCGCCAAAATTATCAGCAATAAAAATAAAAAGGAATGATAGAAGATGGCGATGATATTCCACAACCATCTAGTTTTGTTGAATACATAGAAACGCAAATTCCCGCTTAAATGAATTGTAAACGCGATCGTATTGTTAGAGTTGGTGCGGACAGGCGATCGCCAAACTATGAGGGAATTACATTGACTTAAAAATACGTAACATTAGGTCTTAATTTAATTTTCAATTATGTGGTTAGGTGAATTGATGTTGACCTCTGTGTAGTAGTTTAAAACTTATAGCTAAAAAATAATCAGTTTGAACTCAAAATCATCAGGTTCATCATGAAACCAACTTTTAAAAATACATTAGCGTGGGAGCAAGCTCAGGTGTTGATGCAGCCAGCTATGCTCAGAGTTATAGATAATATTCGTAAGGAAATAGAAAATTCTCATTGGAAAGGAACATATAAAGAGGTCACAGCACCGATCCCTGGCTATCACCTTTGTCTTACTTCCTCTAATTATCAAATAGAGATTGATATTTGGGAACTTTGTTACAAGGTTTGTTTTCAAGAATATGAGCCAATTCAACACATCTTTAGTCAAGAGAATGAGGCTGCTTATCCCGTAGAAATAGATACTCGTCTTCTAGATGATTTAGGAGAGGTGGACTGGCAGCTATTAGAATCTAAAGCGCAGCAGTCTGTGAGAAAAGTCTTTAGTACTCTCCCTGAATAATGACGTTGCTAAGTTTCTAGGATTTACACGGCTAACCGACGATTGCCATACCATTGGCTCAAATCCTGCTCAATTTCATCCAGGATGGCGATCGCATCCATGATTGATTTTGCATCAACTGATAACAAAGCAAACACGGTTTCAATCCGTTCTTGATATTTCTGTGGACAAAGCGCAAAGCTCTTGGCAATTGCCACTGCGCCCTTTTCATTCAATAAGTACTCTTCATTGAGTGCAAATAACACCTGATTCATACAAGCCACGCTGCGGAAACAACAGCCTGCTGCATAAGCAACATCACCGCGTGCAACTGCCTTTTGGGCAACAAACAGTGAGAAACTAATTTCCCAGGCAAACTTATTAATTGTGGCTTGTTTTAACCCAATTGGATAGAGTTTTGTTTTAGCCTTTAGAGCGTCTAAAATACCATCTGGATCGTAAAGTGGCAGACCAATGGCAACCTCACCCATATAAATGGAGGACACAAAGCCGTGGGGATGTCCAGGTTGATAATCAATCGTGATTTTTCCCTCATGACAATCATCAATAACACCGTTAACCTGAGCCAGATCACGATAGAGAAAATCTACAGATATACCTTCTACTTTTAGCCAACCACCACCATTGATCCATCTTCCCCATTCACCAATTGAGGTAATTAAATTTGCGCGATGGTTATCGTCAAGTTCAGAAGCAAGATGATTTAGAGAAATTAGATCAAATGAACTCTCTGGTTTGTAATAAATTCCCAGATCCACATCTGACTTTTGGGTATAATTACCTCTTGCTCTGGAACCCCCTAAAGCGATCGCTGCAATTCCCTGAATTGATCGCAAACGGGCTACAACGCGCTCTATGAATTGAGGTAGCTGCTCATTCATGTTAGCTCCATTTTTAGCTTTATTTTCACCCCCAATCCAAAAAAAATGGCATATGTTAGATGTTATCAAACAAGTTTCCCAGCATATACCATACCTGAGCCACACACAAACTATACATCACCGTATGATATTTCACTTTGGCATTTTTGCATCATAGCCGATAGCGTATACCGCAGTAAGGAAAAATCAAGTTCGGCAACGCGAAGTTTGCGAACTTGATACTATACTACTCAACAAATTAATCGATTTCGTGAAACCGTTTAGGCAATGGTAGATAATCACCACCGTAGCAGTGAAGGGAAAAGTCATTGCCTAGCAGGCACGGCGATCTAATTTATATTCTGATTAATTCCCTTCCAAAGCTGCCTGAGTTTTTTTGCGGTCTAGCTTCAACATCAAGACACCTAAAGGAGGCAAACAGAGGTCTAACGAAAAAGGCATATTGTGGCAAGACCAATCATCAGTCCATTTACCACCATAGTTACCCATATTGCTGCCGCCATACTTGCCAGCATCACTGTTAAATATTTCGGTATAAAAACCCTTTTCAGGAACACCAATTCGATAGTGACTGTGGGGTTGAGGAGTGAAATTACACACGGCAACTATAAACTCGTTAGGATCTTTGCCTCGACGAATAAATGCCACGACGCTATGACGATTATCGCTACAGTCGATCCATTGGAAACCTTCTTCTTCAAAATCTCTGCTATATAGTGCGGGTTCACTCTTATAGATCCTATTTAGATCACAAAAAAACTGCTTCAAAGCTTTGTGACTATGATAGTTGAGGAGATCCCATTCTAGATCTATCCAAACATTCCACTCACTCCACTGGGCAAATTCCATGCTCATAAACATAGTCTTTTTGCCAGGATGGGTAAACATATAGCCAAACAAACAACGCACGTTAGCAAATTTTTGCCATTCGTCCCCAGGCATCTTACCAATGATATTGCTTTTCCCATGTACAATTTCATCATGAGATAGCGCCAGCATGTAGTTTTCGCTGTGGTGATACCACATACTGAAAGTCAGGTTGTTTTGATGAAATTGGCGAAACCAGGGATCCATGCTGAAATAATCCAACATATCGTGCATCCAGCCCATATTCCACTTCATATTGAAGCCTAAACCACCAGTATAGGTAGGCCAGGAAACCATAGGCCAAGAGGTAGATTCTTCAGCGATAGATAGTACCCCTGGATAGTAGCTAAACAACAAACTGTTGACCTGACGTAAGAAATTTGCAGCTTCGATATTTTCACAACCACCATATTCGTTGGCAATCCACTCTCCATCTTTACGGCAGTAGTTGAGATAAAGCATTGAGGCTACTGCATCGACTCTAATACCATCGATATGATATTTATCAAACCAGAAGAGGGCATTTGCTACTAGGAAATTACGTACTTCGTTGCGATGATAGTTAAAAACCAAAGTTCCCCATTCCTTATGTTCACCCTTGCGCGGATCGCTATGTTCGTAGAGGTGAGTTCCATCAAAAAATGCTAAACCATGACCATCTTTCGGGAAATGACCAGGAACCCAGTCAACAATTATGCCAATGCCATTTTGATGACATTGATCGACTAGGTACATAAAATCTTCTGGGTTACCATAACGGGAAGTGGGAGCGTAGTACCCAGTTACTTGATATCCCCATGAACCATCAAAAGGATGTTCGGCAATAGGTAGAACCTCAATATGGGTATAACCCAATTCTTTAACATAGGGAATTAGTTTATCTACCAACTCGTAATAACTCAAAAAACGGGCTTCTTGTTTCCACTCTGAAACAGGAATTGGTTCTGTTTTCCCAGAAAGCAACTTTGTTGGTTCATCTGCCGAACCGTGCATCCAAGAACCTAAATGAAGTTCGTAAATCGAGATTGGTTGTTCTAAAGGAGTGCTACGACGACGTTTTGCCATCCATTCTGCATCGTTCCATTGATAGCTATCGAGATCGGCCACAATTGAGGCTGTTTTAGGTCTAACTTCTTGCTGAAAACCATAAGGATCGGATTTTTCGTAGATATGTCCTTCCCAGTTTTTAACCTCATATTTATAAGCAGCACCATAAGTTATTTCAGGAACAAATAATTCCCAAATACCACTACTGCCTTTGCGCATCTGGTGCTTTCTGCCATCCCAACTATTAAAATCGCCTAACACAGATACATTGCGAGCATTAGGGGCCCAAAGAGCAAAATACACCCCCGCAACACCGTCTATCTTGGTACTGTGTGCGCCCAACTTCTCGTAAATACGATGATGATTTCCTTCAGCAAAGAGATGAATATCAAGATCTGTCAGTCTTGGTGAATCAAAGGCGTAGGGATCGTGAATAACTTTTTCGTTATCTCCTTCTTTGATCCGTAGTTGATAGTTAGCTAGCTGAGGATTTTTAACGACACAAACAAAGAAATGGGGGTTATGCATTGGTTGCATAGGATACTCAGTTCTTTCTTCGGGACAAACCACCCAGGCAGCAGAAGCATCGGGAAGATAGGCACGAATTACCCAGCTGTGAACTTTTCCGTTCTCTTCATAAGGATGACGACCTAATACTTCAAAGGGATTGTGGTGAAGATTGTGAACGATCTGATTAACTTGTTCGGGAGCAATGGTAAGAGACATTTAAAGTATCAATATCGGGGGTGTATATTATGTGGTCAGTTTGTTAAAAAAGACGCTGAACAGGCATTAATTGAAGCCAGTCAGAAAATTAAAGCTGCAATTTTATTTATACTGTTTGTAAGAATACTTTAACTATTTTTAAGCACAATACAAATAAATTATTGATTTTTAGCTAAAATGCTTTAATAAAAAGGAATTATAGTCTGAATCAGTTTTCTAATCTGTAGCAAAAAGATAAGTTGCTGAATATCTTCGTTGATTTGGGGATCAAAACGTGATTCTCGCAACCTTGCCTGTAGTTCCTCGTATTCACTAGCCGACAATGGTTTACCATCTACAGGCGATCGCCCTTCAAAAATGATCTCTGTACGCAAAATTTCTTCGGGAACATCTTCGGCAGGAGGCAGGGCAAAACACGCTAAAGGTTGAAGGCAACTAAGTAAGAGGATTACTAAAGTTGTTTTGCTTAAAGAAAGGATGTGAAAATTAATCAAATTTTTGGATTAAATAGTAATTCTTAGCTCTACTGTAGCGATAATAAATGCCAGTTTTCTGGTAAGTATATATAAACGTGTTTTGTGTCGCTAGTTTTACCTACTTTGAATTATTGATGTCATCCTTATCGCAACGTTTAGCTGTGTTTCGACAGCTTCCTTTAAGAGCGCAATTAGCAACTATTACTTCTACCAAGGCTAACAGCGTTCTGAGTCAGAAACACGAGTATATTGCTAGCTTGGAACAAATTCATGCTGAATCCTTAGCCAAAGCTACTGAGGCAGAAAAGTTAGTGTATCACAAGGCAAAAGATTTGCTCGGAAATTAAGTATGGCTATGATTATCAGTAGGTAGGTCAAATTAATTAGAAGACAGTCTGGTAGGGAATTAGGGAATTAGGGAATTAGGGAGAGATAACTAATTACCATTAAAATCTATCTTGTTTTTGGTTTTATATTTAATTCCGCCTAGCTACTTAAGTAAGGCAAGACTAATCCCACCTTACCTATTGTGATTGATTTGGAGCTAAAAGCTAAAAGCTAAGAGCTAACAGCTAACAGCTAACAGCTATAAACATCATTACTAGCAAGCTCAAATAACAACTTGCCAAGATCTTACAGCCAACAACTAACATCGATCGCCAAACTTTGTCCTAATTTGAGTAAGGGTTTAATTTGGGTGATATCCCAGCGACAGCTATGGTAGTCAGGATAAGTAGAATCGAGCAAACAGTTAGGCACAATGTATTGGTGTAAGCAGCTAAGATAGACTTCTTGCGCTTGATCTAAAGTTAATCCTAAACGTAGTTGATTTCCCACGGCGATCGCTGTTTCAATCCTGGTTACATCAGCTTCTAAGGTTACAGGATTACCGTCGTATAGTAGTCGCCACAAGAGGCGAACAATTGTTTGTTCCAAGATTAGCTTGACATCGGGAATATTGAGCCAGCATTCGAGGTAGTTTGCCTCTGTCGCCGTAACGGTGAGTTCTGCAAGTGCGCTATCAATAGTTGCCTCTTCTTCGATCCCCTGTTCTAAGGTGTTCGCCGTCTCAATACAGCGGTAAGATAACGCCACTTCCGCAGCTACTTTTAATTCTTGAGGTACAGGCATTTCTTCTCGTTGAAAAGCTGCCAGCATACTATAGTTTTCTCGATATACCTGGGTATAAAGCTGGTCAAGATGTTTCTTCGTTTGAGCAGTTAACAGTCTGACGATTCGCTGTCTTTCCTCGGCAAACAGATGTTGCAGACTAAAAGAGTGATCCCCCATTAAACGGTTCATCTTCAGGATTACCTGAGCGGCGCTAGCCTGCTTGAGATCGTTAAATAGCTGTTGCTTTAGCTCTGTATAAGCCAAACGACCATCAAATTCCGTAATGCAGCAATGAAAATCCCATCCCCCCAGATGCAGTGCAGCAAAGACAAAATGCTTGCTTTCCCAGGTGATTTCCGAGGTTAATTGAATCTGTCCCAAGGAAAGAGTAAGGGTACCCATCTGCTGCTTTTGATAATCTAGCTGCTCAACTTCATAGCAGTAAATTCGTTCCTGATGTAGGTAATCGGTAAAGATAGAGCTAATGGCATAGTGAGCAGCTACTTGATGCAAACTCACCTGAGAAGGTGCTACTAGATCTTGAAAAACTTTTTTGCCGTCACCAAAGGCAGCAACATTACTCGGTGCTTGAGCTAGATAGCTGAGAAAATCCTGCTTAAGATCGATCCCCGCCACTGCTCCAGCTAATTCCATCGCTCGGGTTGCATAGCGTAAAATCTGTACTCCTTCAGGGCGAGAAATTTCTTCAAAAAACCAACCGCAGCTAGTGTACATCAATAAAGTGTGACGCTCCATTTCCAACAAACGCAGAGCATCAATCTGTTCCGTAGAGGATAATTCCTTTGCCTGATGACGCAGTAAAAAATTAGTCACGTTTTTCACAGAGCGATCGCGCACTACTTGAATGTATTCATTACGAGCTAACCAGGGATCGCGGAAGAATTTAGCGCCAGCCTCTTCATAAACTGTAATTAGGCGATCGCGTAACCAATCCAAAGCATTTCTTAAAGGTCTCCGCCATTTTTGATGCCAACCACCACCACTGCCACATCCACAATCATCTTGCCAACGATCGACTCCGTGGTCGCAACTCCAGGCTGTTACAGGCTTTAACTTTACTTCCCAGGTAGGAGGACAGATACTGAGGTAATGAGCATAGTTAGTTACCGTCCAACCTTGATGAGTGAACTGTTGGCTCAAGGCATAGGCAATACATTTTTCCGTACCGCCTTTATGATGTCCAAAAGTTTCTCCGTCAGTGGCGACACTAATTAACTGCGAAAGGCGATCGCTTCTCACTGCTTGTCCTAAACGATCGGCTAAGTTATCAGCGGTATTTAAAACATCGTTGAAGCCCATGTCGCGGGAGATTGGCCCGTCATAAAAGAAAATATCAATATAGCGATCGCGATCGACAAAACAACGATAGGGACGGGTGGGATCGATTTGTTGCCCCCCAACTTCATGCCATTTAGACTCTAATTCATCTTCTGTCGCCATTACACGGCATTTTTGAGCCTGGGAAGGAGCAAGAATAATAAACTTTATCTCTTCTTCGATCAAGGCTTCTAGAGTCGGATAATCAACGGCTGTTTCTGCCAACCACATACCTTCAGGCTCACGACCAAAGCGATCGCGAAAATCAGCTTTACCCCAACGAATTTGCGTAATTTTATCCCGTTGATTGGCTAAGGGCAAAATAATATGGTTATATACTTGAGCGATCGCATTACCATGTCCATTTAATCTAGCACTACTCAAGCGATCGGCTTCTAAAATCCTTTGATAGACTGCGGGATCGTATTGTTCTAACCACGACATTAACGTCGCACCAATATTAAAACTGAGATACTCAAAATTATTAACGATTCCCAGCAACTCTTGATTGTGGTTAAGTATGCGGGCAAAAGCGTTAGGACGATAGCATTCGTGATGGATGCGTTCATTCCAATCATGGTAGGGATGAGCGCTAGGTTGCCTTTCAATCGTATTGAGATAAGGGTTTTCCCGAGGAGGCTGATAGAAATGACCGTGAACTGTGATGTATACACCCTGGGCAGTTTTCAGGGGATCGCGCTCAACCTTAGCTGGAATTGAACTGATAGCTGAATTAACTGGCGAAGTTGAAACCATAAAAAATTGTTCCCTAGTAGTTAAATGGGTTAATGAGTTGAATATTGCAAATCCAATAAATCACTTGAGATTTTGAAGAGGGAAAGTAAAAACTCAAGCATTATAATTTTGGGGTAGTTGATCTGTGGCGACTTATGTATTTCATTTAAGCTCAGTTTTTTCTAGTTAAGTTGGTTTGTAAAATAAATCAACAAACTTTAATCAAACAGAATATGAATTACTGTCAAATGTTGATAGCAACTGTGAGCATTAGCTTAATTTAATTTTGCCCAACTGTCTCCTATTACAAATCTCAATGGCGATCCGTCAGGCTACGCGAAGCTAGTCCTAAAGCACATTGTACCCTTGTCCTAAAGGATAAGCTTCGCAAATGGTATACCGCTACGCATATCCTTTAGGGTAATTGCCTTTCAGGTAGCGCACGGGGATCGCCCACGGGACTAGTAGTCTGTCAAATATTAATTGATGGGTTGAGGTTAGGTAGTGGGCAGGGCTATTTCGTTCCAACTGTAGTGAACCAAGAAATAAATTTCTTGGCTTAAAATTAAAGTCCGTTTAAACGGACTTAATGTACTTAGACAGAGAATTTATTCTCTGGATATATGAAAATGAAATAGCTTTGGGTAGTGGGTAGTATGGCTTATAGCTAGGAGCAAAGCTCCTTTATTGATTCAGTTGAGCAACTACAGGCTGTGGCCAAAATTTTTGTATATCTTTCGGTAACATATTAGCCACATCAACAATTTCTCCTTCCGTTACCCATTGGGCTAAAACAGCAAAAACTCCAGTGATTAATACTTCTATCTCGACTGGATAGTCTCCTTGAGGTAGATTATCGCGAATCTTCTCGACAAAAGCGCCGACAGACCTTTCTTTGGTGGGTGTAGCTGCGGGTTTCCAACCCTGGTAATAAAAACCTGCCAGCATGACGGGAAATTGCGCACCTAGTTGTGCAGCTTCTTCTAGAGGAATGCGATCGCGTAAACCATGTAAAACTGCTTTAATACCAATAAAAACAGTGTGCTTATCTTCAAGTTTGAGTTGCTCAGCAACATCGTTAATAAATTGATGTGTTTTTTCGATGGTACGGTCGAATACCGCTAATCCATTGGCAGACATAAGAGAGAGTAAGATTTTAGCTAAATTTACTCCCTACATTGTGACAAACTTAAAACTTGCTCAACTTCTGGCTAAGTATATATTTATTGCTCATGCAAGTGGCAAATATGCGCCGATTTCTCTTCCTGAAGCAATATATAGTCGTACAAAATTAGCGATAGACAATTAGGGCGCTCGGCTCGTAGGTAGTGGGTAGTAAGTAGTAGGTAGTAGGTATTAGTAAACAACGTCCTAACATTGTTTAGTATTGCTATATTTTTTCCTGATTAATTTGCCCTGCATATTTATCGCAATTCTCTAAACTACGAAAAATAGCTATTAAAAAGCCGCGAATAGTTCGTTTAACTCTCGCGACTTCAAGACAACTATGGTAATTTAGCTATGTAACCTATACCTTCGCTGGTTCTACGGTTTTAGCTGTTAGCTTTTCGTAAGTTTCACGCATTTTCAAGCCAACTAACACTTGGAACAAACCAGTTCCGTTCTTGGAACCAGGATAATCCCGATGCTTAAGCAGTAATTCAGTCATTTCACCATAGTGACCTGTACTAGTATTGCTGAGATGGCTTTCGATGTAGATCATTTGTTCGAGGTTACCAAACTCACCATCCACTTCTAAAATCGAAACTTCATTATTGTAGAAAGTATCAGGGCCGTAATACATCTTAATTCCTGGGATCGGACATTCTAGCTTACGTCCACATGGTCGCCAGTGAATAGTTGAACCTTCATCAAAGAGATAGACAGTATTAAAGTTTTCTATGCCTTCTTTTTGAATTAGACGAACTCTAAGTAATTCGCTTTCCTTGTCTTGTACTAACTGAGTTGGTAATACCTGAATTACAACATCAGCAAATTCTCTTTGTACCTCGATGTAAGCTTTAAAGTCAGGTTCACGCGCCTTGATCGAAGCCAAAATATCTTCGTAGGTATGACCACGTTCAGCCATATCACGCTGAATTTTCCATTGAATTTTAACTTCGTCGCTGATGTCTAGATAGACGCTAAAGTCTACCAGTTCCCGTACTCTTTGGTCGTACAGAGGATGCAAACCTTCAATGACAACTACTTTGTTGGGTTCAATTCTTTCTGGAGGATCGAGTTCACCAGTTTCATGATTGTAGATTGGCTTATCGATCGCATTACCTTCTTTCAGGGACTTGATTTGTTCGTACATCAAGTCAAAATTATTGGCTTGAGGATTTAAAGCTGTCACCCCAGCTGCTTTTCTACCTTGGCGATCGAGACTATGATAGTCATCAAGACAAATCACAGTCATAAACTCTTCACCAAATAAATCTGTTAAACGGCGAAGAAAAGTTGATTTACCACACCCAGAGTCACCTGCTACTCCAATCAGTACCACTCGGTCTAAATCAGCGGTCATAAAATTCCTCTTCTACAAAAACTAAATATTTAACTTATATTGATTAGCTATCTCTCAGGAGCAAACTCGCAAATATACCCCGATTTAGCCCAGTCACAAACTTTTTAGCCTGATACTAGGTCATATGGTACTTGGAGACACACACAAGTTCATTCCAACTAGATACTCTCAAACTGTCTTGCCCACTTAGTGATCGAGACAACTTAAGTAAGCTTGATTTTAAGCTAGTTAATCTGACTATTAAATGCTAATTACTAACATTGATGGATCTTACCAGAACCTAACTCCCTCTACAAGAGGATGCAGTCTGAAAATCTGCCACAATAACGGCAAAATTTAATCTGGATTTGCCAATCAACTAGTTGAAGAAAAAATGAAATTGAATTCTAAACTACAGACTCTGTTTCTCGCTAGCATGTAAGTTAGAAACTTAAGACTGAAGTTTTACCAGATTTTCATCCGAGGTTTTTACTGGTGGATGAATCAATAAGAGTCCTCCAATGATAGTCTATTAGAGCAACATAAATAATCAAAACTGCTGCCTTGGTTGCCTGTTCAATTCAAATTACGAGTCTGGCAATCAATATCAGTTATGTAAAATATTTAATACTCTAAATTTTTAGTTGGGGGATGAAGTCCAGGTAATGTACAACTCTAGCACCGCGTTTTCTAGCAGCAACACCGCATACAAAAACCGTTTATTCATTTATGAGGTAACAGGTTTATCTCAAAATAGCGTTGATACCAAAGTGCCGATTCGCAGCAGCGGGACAGTACTAATCACTGTTCCTTATAGCAGAATGAATCAGGAGATGCGCCGTATTAATAGTTTAGGCGGAAAAGTAATTAGCATCAAGCCTGCTGGGGGTGATGTACCAGCGCCAGATAGTCAAGCTGTCACTCAATCTGCACCTGAGCAGAAGCAAGCCTCTAACAATAAAAAATCTATGACTCAAGCAACACCAAAAAAAACTAAAACTGAAGTTCCCGTTAATATTTATCGTCCTAAAGATCCTTACATTGGCAAGTGTACCGAAATCTATGACTTGGTAGATGAAGGTGGTATTGGTACTTGTCGTCACATGACTTTTGATCTCTCTGGGGGAGATTTACATTATGTAGAAGGTCAAAGTATTGGTATTGTTCCTCCTGGGGAAGATGATAAAGGTAAGCCTAATAAGCTCAGACTATATTCGATCGCTTCTACTCGTCATGGTGATGATTTAGAGGATAAAACGGTCTCTCTCTGTGTTCGTAAATTAGAATATAAACATCCTGAAACTGGAGAACATGTTGAAGGTACTTGCTCTAGCTTCCTCTGCAACCTCAAGCCAGGGGACGATGTAGCAATTACGGGCCCAGTAGGTAAAGAAATGCTCTTGCCTGAAGATGAAGATGCCAACGTCATCATGATTGCTACAGGTACAGGAATCGCTCCTTTCCGTGCTTATCTCTGGCGGATGTTCTTAGAAGGAGATAAAAACCCTGATTACAATTTTAAAGGTCAGGCTTGGTTATTCTTTGGTATTCCCACAACGCCAAATATTCTCTATAAAGAGCAACTAGAGAAAATGGCAGCGGATCATCCCGATCAATTCCGCCTAGATTATGCTATTAGCCGTGAACAACAAAACCCTGAAGGCGGCAGAATGTACATTCAGCACCGAATTGCCGAACATGCAGACAAGCTGTGGGAATTGATGCAGAATCCCAAAACTCATACCTATATCTGTGGATTAAAAGGCATGGAAGGCGGTATCGATGAGGCGTTAAGTGCTGCTGCTGCCAAGCATGATGCTAATTGGGAAGAGTTCCGTAAAACAATGAAAAAAGAACACCGTTGGCACGTTGAGACTTACTAAGCTTCTGGTCAACTCACCATCACAAACATCATAATTAACGTTGCGTCGACTAAATTAATAGTAGGCGCATTTTTTCTGCTAATTTACGATATCTGTTCTTTTTTTTCAAAGGCTAAAAGCTAAAAGCTAAAAGCTAAAAGCTAGTTAATTTGAACGAAGCTAATTCACACAAAGCGTTGTAGATTGCTCTTTGAAGCATACAATTTATAGTCCATAGCTTACAGCCTACACAGCTACCAGGTTATCTCTACTCCAACCGAACTTAACTAATCTTGATTTAAAAATGAGAATTACGTTAAATTTAGTTAAGCTAGAGGTAATATAAAGAAAAGAAACTTGACTAAAGGTTAAAGACTACTACGACATGACCGTTCAGAACAAATAAAAATAACCTAATAAATATTCAATTAAAAACAAGTTACATCTTATGAAAAATTTTTCGTGGAGAATTGCCTTACTGTGGACACTACCTTTGTTGGTCGTCGGCTTTTTCTTGTGGCAAGGAACTTTTACTACCCCAACTGCTAGCAGTGGCTTGAGTGGCAATACTGCTAGTACTCGTATGACCTATGGACGCTTCCTCGACTATTTAAATTCAGATCGAGTTACTTCCGTCGAGCTATATGACAATGGTAGAACAGCTATCGTTCAAGCGATCGACCCTGAATTAGATAATCGACTACAGAAGCTAAGAGTTGATCTACCTGCTAATTCTCCTGAGTTAATTGCCAAACTACGAGATGCTGATGTCAGCTTTGAATATCATCCTGCTGGTAATGAAGGAGCAGTCTGGGGACTTTTAGGAAATCTCATCTTCCCTGTAATTTTGATTGGTTCTTTATTCTTCTTATTCCGTCGTTCCAACAATATGCCTGGTGGCCCTGGACAAGCAATGAACTTTGGCAAATCTAAAGCCAAGTTTCAAATGGAAGCAAAAACAGGCATCATGTTCGATGATGTAGCTGGTATTGACGAAGCAAAAGAAGAACTACAGGAAGTTGTAACTTTCTTAAAACAGCCTGAAAGATTTACTGCCGTTGGTGCAAAAATTCCTAAAGGTGTATTGCTAGTTGGGCCTCCTGGAACTGGTAAAACCTTATTGGCTAAAGCGATCGCTGGTGAAGCTTCTGTACCTTTCTTCAGTATTTCTGGTTCGGAATTTGTGGAAATGTTTGTCGGTGTCGGTGCATCCCGTGTTCGCGATCTATTTAAGAAAGCCAAAGAAAATGCACCTTGTTTAATCTTTATCGATGAGATTGATGCAGTAGGTCGCCAGCGTGGTGCTGGTATTGGTGGCGGTAACGATGAGAGAGAACAAACTCTTAATCAACTGCTAACGGAAATGGATGGTTTTGAAGGCAATACAGGAATCATTATTATTGCAGCAACCAACCGTGCTGATGTTCTAGACTCCGCGCTGATGCGTCCAGGTCGTTTTGATCGTCAGGTAATGGTAGATAACCCCGATATCAAGGGTCGTTTAGAAATTCTTGAGGTTCATGCCAGAGACAAGAAAATTGCCCCTGAAGTGTCCTTAGATGCGATCGCGCGCCGTACTCCTGGTTTTTCTGGTGCTGACTTGGCTAACCTACTCAACGAAGCAGCTATTTTAACTGCTAGAAGACGCAAGGAAGCCGTTACCATTCACGAAATTGATGACGCAGTAGACCGTGTTGTCGCTGGGATGGAGGGTACTCCTTTAACCGACGGTAAGAGTAAAAGATTGATTGCTTACCATGAAATTGGTCATGCGATCGTGGGAACTTTAGTCAAAGATCACGACCCCGTACAGAAAGTAACTCTAATTCCTCGTGGACAGGCTCAAGGTCTCACCTGGTTTACTCCTAGCGAAGACCAAGGTTTGGTTAGCCGTTCTCAGCTGATGGCGAGAATTGCTGGCGCTATGGGTGGTCGTGCAGCGGAAGAAGAAATCTTTGGTAGCGACGAAGTAACCACTGGTGCTGGAGGCGATTTACAGCAGGTATCAGAAATGGCACGTCAAATGGTTACCGTTTATGGTATGAGCGATCTAGGGCCAATTGCATTAGGTGGCGGACAGGGCGATCAAGTATTCTTAGGTGCTGGTTTGACTTCTCGTGCTGAATATTCAGAAGAAGTTGCTTCTCGTATTGACGATCAGGTACGTCAAATTGCTGAACATGGTCATCAACTAGCACGGAAAATTGTCCGCGAAAATCGTGAAGTAATCGATCGCTTAGTCGATCTTTTAATTGAAAAAGAAACAATTGACGGTGAAGAGTTGAAGCAAATTGTTTCCGAGTATGCTGAAGTACCAGAGAAAGAAAGATTTGTACCTCAAATCTAATTCTAATTTTGACAATTGAAAATCGCTGGGATAGTCTTAGGGCTATCCTTTTTTTTAGTAATTTTTGAGTTGGCGAAAAGGCGATCGCAAATTAATTTATGTTCTCAAATATTATTTAGCCAAAAAATAGGATCGATGAGTCTGAGCCTGAGTCTAATTAGCTTTAGAATTATTTTGGGATCAAAAATCGCTTTTGGCTTAATTGCTCGTTAGCTTTTGTCCACAATACATCTCATGATTGATGCAAAATAATCTTGTAATTCGTTAAATCTGAAGAAAATATTGAAAAATAAATATTCTGCGTCTTAGTCTTATACGATTCATGTAGAGTAATTTAAGAGTTTATTTTACTTCTATACCGAGTCTGTTCGCCAGACAGTATGTTAGCCAATCAGCTTCTAAATTTGTGAACAATTCTGCCATCAGACCTGCATTCAATAATGTACTCCCTTTATTGAATAGTGAGTTGTCAACCAGAACGATGATTGATGCTCAGCAAAAGTCCGCCGAAGACAAATTACGCCAAGATTTGCAAAACAGTGAAGCCAAATATCTAATGGCGACTGAAATAACCAGCGATGGCATTTGGGCCTGGGATTTAAGTAGCGATCGCGTTGAGTATTCCGCACGTTGGAAGTCGATGATCGGCTGTGGTGAGCAAGAGATTAATCATAGTCTGATCGAATGGCTGGTTCGAGTCCATCCCACAGATGTAGAAAAGCTTAAAAGGCATTTAACAGAGTGCTGGCAAGGAAAAGTTGAGCGCTTTGAAGTGGAATATTCTTTGTTACACCGAGATGGAGAGTATCGTTTGATGCGGTGTAAATGTATTGCTGTGGCTAATTTGGCTGGAGTAGTTTGCCAATTGATTGGCGCTCAAACGGATCTGACTCAAGATCGGCAAATTAAAGCTAGGCTGAATCATCAATTCGATCACGATCGATTAACTAAATTACCCAATCGCCAGCTATTTATTGAAAAGCTGCAAGAACTGTCGCGACTTAAGCAGCATCCAGAATACTCCTTTGGCATTTTGTGCTTGGACTTAGATCGATTCAAAAATATTAACCACAACTTTGGCGATGAAATTGGCGATCGCATTTTAGTCGAAATTGTTCGTCAGCTAGAGTCCTGTCTTAGACCTCAAGATATCTTGGCTCGTTTGGGGGGAGACGAATTTGCCATCCTCTTAACTAGTTTTGTCAACGAGCAGCGTCCTGCTGCCATTGCTTCTCAGATTCAGCAGCAGCTGTCAACACCAATTAAAATCGCCGAGTATTCTATTTTAGTCAGTACCAGTATCGGCATTGCTACTCCCGACACTAGCGACCTATCAGCAAATACCACCAATGGATTGCTGCAATCTTTACAGAATGCCGAACTTGCTATGTATCAGGCAAAAGCCAGGGGACAAGCCTGTAATCAAGTATTTGAGTCGAGGTTGCATCTGCAAAGCCTAGAAAAAACTAGGTCGGAGGATGATTTGCGCAAGGCACTCGAACAAGGGCAGTTTGTACTATACTATCAACCTTTAGTACAGTTAGTCGACCAGCAGCTAATCGGATTTGAAGCCTTAATTCGCTGGGAGCATCCTGTGCGGGGTTTAATCTCTCCAGGCGATTTTATTCCTTTAGCCGAAGCTACGGGGTTAATTATACCAATTGGCTGGTGGGTATTGCGTTCGGCTTGTGAGCAAATGGTGCAGTGGCAAAAAAATTCAGCGGCTAAATCAATTTTTGTTAGTGTTAATATTACAGGCAAGCAGTTTTCTCAACCCTACGCAGGAGATATTATTGCCCAGATTTTAATGGAGACAGGCTTAAATCCAAAATGTCTGAAGCTGGAAATTACTGAAAGCGAGATCATCGAAAACATAGCTTTGGTATTGCCTACGGTAGAGAGGCTTAAAAGCTTGGGAGTTCAACTATCAATGGATGATTTTGGTACTGGCTATTCTTCTCTCAGCTATCTCCACTGTTTACCAGTTGACACCCTCAAGATCGATCGCTCATTTATTCAGGGTATGGAAAGCGATCGCCATCAGTTAGAATTAGTCAAAACCATTATTAAGCTCGCCGAAGTATTTGAGCTAGATTTAATCGCCGAAGGAATTGAGACCCAAACCCAGTGTGCCGAGTTGATTGAGCTTCAATGCAAGTATGGACAAGGTTATTTATTTTCCAAACCTGTTAATAGTGCGATCGCAGCTACTTTCTTCAATTCTTAAATTATAGATTATTCAATATTGATAGTTGCAATGATGCTGGACTTTAATTGAAGCATTGATAAATAAAACTGTATACTTAATCAATAAATTTTCAATAAAGCGATTGAAGCGCAATGCTGCGAGCTAGCTTTAGCCCTAAACCATAATTTTAGATGATTAACGTTCTTATTGTAGACGATCAGAATTTAACTCATAGATTAATAGAAACTTATTTAGAACCAGATTCCGAAATCAATATAGTTGGTTTTGCCCATGATGGTCAGGAGGCAATCGAACAAATTCCTCGTTTACAGCCAGATGTAATCTTGATGGATGTGGAAATGCCTAAAATGGATGGCTTAACCGCCACTAAAATTATTACTCAGCAGTTCCCCCAGTCCAAAGTATTAATTCTTACTGTTCATGATAACGAGGAACATTTATGCACAGCGCTTACAAATGGTGCGAAGGGATATTTATTAAAAAATACCACAGCACAAGAGCTTAAAAATGCAATTTACTACGTTAATCAAGGGTATTTTCAGTTAAGTGTCGGACTGATTGAAAAATATCTGCACAAAATCATTACTAGCAAATCAGAAGTTGAAGAAGTTTCTGAGATTAAGCGTAAGGTAAATCATCTGTATAAATCTCTAGACAAAATAGAAAATAGATTAAAACAGATAAAACAAAACTCTAGCGAAGATTTGAGAGAGCATTTAGAAGTTAAGATTCAAGACATAATACAAGCAGAAATGAGAATGGTTCACGATCACGACTCAAATCTTCAGTTTAAAGTTGACCGAATGAAACATAGTCAGGAACGATTAGAAAAAAGCGTTGGTTACCTGTTTAAAATTCAAATTGCCTGTATAGTAGTTACTTTACTGTTTATTTGTTATCTTATTTTCTCCAGTCTCAGCTAGAGGATGAATTAAATTAACTAACGTTTTTGCTAGGATTAACTAACAAATTTTTATTGAGCGCATTGCGATAAGATAGTCGGGATTTAATATTATCCGTATAAGAAAGCTCCTTCTGTAAATATTTCCAGATCGACTCACAAGCTTCATAACTGCCAACTGTAGCCAGTAGGCGATCGCCTTGATAAATCCCCCACCTTTGGTTCTCTGCTTGCTTTATTTCGTATTTGAGGTCAGACATTACAAAAGTTTGCTTATCTTATTATTTATTTATATACTTACATTAAAAAACTGTACTTTTTTAAATAAATCTATCTTAAGTTTAATCTTAGATTTAAAGCTACGTGATGCCGTGAGCAAAACAACAATCTTAAGGATTTCTCAATAATTAAAGCTTAAGGTAAACTGAGCGGAATTTAGATCGAGTATCAATTATATATATGCAACGGAGAAGTTTATGCAAGTTTTTGTTAGTGGAGGCGATCGCTTTAAAATGTTTTAACACTGATAAAGCACAGGCGAGTACCTGGAGTTATCAAGGAGAAACAGGCACAGATTTCTGGGGAGAACTCGATCCCAAGTTTCAGACTTGTCGTTCGGGTCAAGCTCAATCACCGATTAATATAGAGGGGTCTGGATTTACTTTGAATGTTGGTAGTCTAGACTTAAATTATCAAGATACTCCACTGACAATCGTTAACAACGGTCGTACTATTAGAGTTGATTATCAATCTGGAAGCAGCTTGACTCTAGATGGTCAAGTATATGAACTATTGCAGTTTCACTTTCATCAACCTAGTGAGCATTTAATTTCAGGCAAGGCTGCCGAAATGGAAGCGCATTTTGTACATCAAAACCAAGCTACAGGAGATTTAGTAGTTTTGGCAGTATTAATGTCAGAAGGAGAGATGAGTCAAGCGCTAGAATCCATTTGGCAGCAAATACCTCGATCTGATGCTCAAACATCTCAGGTGTCTGACTTAACGATTAATGCGTTGCAGTTACTACCCGAAAACAGTCAGCAATACTATCGCTATCAAGGTTCTCTGACTACGCCTCCCTGTTCAGAAATTGTTACCTGGCTAGTTTTGAAACAACCTGTATCAGTCTCTAAAGCGCAATTAACCAGATTTTTTCAAGCGATCGGCAACAACGCTAGACCAGTACAGGCTTTAAATCAAAGATCTTTACTCCAGTTTAATTAGTAAAAATTTGCATTCTTCAACTGACTGCTCCGTTAAAATTGTTGATACTTCTTTGCTAAAGCTAATGTGACACAAGATAAAAGTCTCCTAAAAAATTCCCTAAAGGGCGACACGGAGTTAGTACCCTTGCGGTATACACCTTCGGACGATGCGAAGCGAGTGCTTTAGTATAAGCTCCTGCGTCGCCCGTCGCACAGATAACTTAAGGCTTACAGCTTATAGCTTTTTGATAACTTTGTGGTAAGCAGTTTAATTCCACTGAAACTCTTTACCCATTACCCATTACCCATTACCCATTACCCATTACCCATTACCCATTACCCATTACCCATTACCCATTACCCATTACCCATTACCCATTACCCATTACCCTTAGTATGATTGCTTCCCAAACAGAATCACTTTCTTTAACCACAATTGCGCAACAAACCCGTGCAGCAGCACTTAAACTAGCTGTCTTATCAACCGAAGACCGCAACTCTGCTTTAGAAGCAGTAGCAAAAGCTCTGGAAATAGCTACTCCTGATATAATTGCTGCCAATGAAGCGGATCTTAAGGCAGCCGAGTCCGAGCATATTGCCCCCGCACTATATTCTAGATTAAAGCTAGGGGAGTCTAAATTACAAGCTGCGATCGCAGGAGTTAGAGATGTCTCAAAACTAGCAGATCCCATCGGCGTTACTCAGATTCACCGTGAGTTAGATGAAGGTTTGATTTTAAAGCGGGTAACTTGTCCTTTAGGGGTTTTAGGCATTATTTTTGAAGCGCGTCCTGAAGCCTTAATTCAGATTACTAGTTTGGCAATTAAATCTGGTAACGGGGTAATTCTTAAAGGTGGGAAGGAAGCAATTAACTCTTGTCAGGTTTTAACCAAGGTTATTACTCAAGCATTAGCAGCGACCAAAGTTGACCCTGCTGCGGTGCAGTTATTGACCACTAGAGCAGAAATTAAGCAGTTATTAGAACTTGACCAGTATGTAGACCTAATCATTCCTAGAGGCTCTAACTCTTTTGTTCGCTATGTACAGGATAATACTCGTATTCCTGTTTTGGGTCATGCGGACGGCATCTGTCATCTGTATCTAGACAAAGCAGCGGATTTAGCCAAGTCAATTAAAATTGCCGTTGATGCAAAAACACATTATCCCGCAGCCTGTAATGCGATCGAAACTTTATTAGTACATCAAAATATCGCCCAGGAGTTTTTACCCCAAATTGCTCAGGCGTTAAATGCCGAGGGAGTAGAATTACGCGGGGATGAGGCAACTAGAAAGATTATTGAGGCTAAACCGGCTCAAGAACATGATTGGCAAACAGAATACAGTGATTTAATTCTGGCAATAAAAATAGTCGATTCTCTAGAGACAGCGATCGCCCATATTAATCAATATGGCTCAAGACATACCGAGGCGATTGTCACAGAAGATAGCCATGCAGCAGAGATGTTTGGCGATCGCGTAGATGCTGCGGGAGTGTATCATAATTGTTCAACTCGCTTTGCTGATGGTTTTCGCTATGGTTTTGGTGCAGAAGTTGGTATCAGTACACAACAGATGCCTCCCCGTGGCCCAGTTGGCTTGGAAGGTTTAGTTACTTATAAATATAAGCTGACTGGCGATGGTCATATTGCGGCTAGCTATACAGGCAAGGATGCTAAAGCTTATACTCACCGTGATTATTGATTATTGATTATTGATTATGGATTCAATTCAAGTTAGTGGTATTCGTGCTTATGGCTATGTCGGGTATTTACCTGAAGAGAAGGTCTTAGGACAATGGTTTGAAGTCGATTTAACTCTGTGGGTAGACTTGAGTGCTGCGGGAATAAGTGACGATATTACGGATACTTTAGACTATCGAGAAGCGATCGCCATTGTCAAAGAACAGATTACTACCGCTAAGTTCGATCTAGTCGAAAAGTTAGTTAGTGCGATCGCTGACAAAATTTTAAGCCTGGAAAAAGTAAGTCAAGTTCAAGTTAAGCTATCAAAACCAGCAGCGCCGATTCCTGATTTTAATGGTCGTATTACTTTAGATATTATTCGCAGCATAGCTTAAATATACAGAATCTTGCTAATTTGACAAGTAGTAAGAACACCGAAGTCCCGTGATCCCCGCTTGAATTTTAAGCATTTCCGAGCATGGGGAATGAGAGCCAATTGGGCAAAATTAAGATTAGAAGGCAATTCCACAAGTAGATTAGCCGTAGTCGAATTATTCGGTTAGCTAACAGCTTAAAAACAACTTTTAATTATTAATTAAGGATCTTGGTCGATGAATAGAAGAATACAGCTCATTACTCTATTGACTTGGCAGTATATTAACCAGCAGCTAGGTCATCAACATTCTGTTTGGAATATTAGACATTTTTGGTATTTATATCAAATTACTCTATTTAAAAGATGTTGGGAGCAGGAATGTTCTCAAAAGAGTCATCCGCAGTGTTAAATAATCATTAATTAACCTGATGGAATCATAAAAGGGGCAGGTAGTAAGCTGAAAGTAACGACAAATTCAGCAATCCTGCCCTATGTTTTGTTTATACCAATTTCTCTATGAAAATGCATTAAATTAGATTTGACTCCTTTGCCCTAAACTAAGCGGGATAAACGTCTTTGCGTCTTTGCCCCAAACTAAGCGGGATAAACGTCTTTGCGCGAGAATTACAATCAAAATATTAAGTGCAACTTTAAAGATAAATGGTATTAGATGCTTTGTTTTACAAGGGTATAAAAATACGTCCGAAATTGAAATAATTTATCCCATTAAAATAACATTATCGATTACGTGAATTACGCCGTTATCCGCTTCAATATCTGCTGCAATTACGGTGGCATTCTTAACTTCAAAATTATCAGTAAAATCGAGGGAAATAGGCGCACCTTCAACAGAAATAACTGACTCAAGTTTGGCTAAATCAGCTTTCATTAATTTACCAGAAACAACATGATAAGTTAAAATTCTTGCTAGTTGAGGCGGATTTTGCACTAAAGTTTGAACTGTACCAGGGGGAAGTTTAGCAAAGGCATCATCAGTGGGAGCAAAAACAGTGAAAGGGCCTGGAGTTTTCAAAGTTTCAACTAAGTTAGCTGCTGTTACGGCAGCAACTAATGTACTAAATCCTTCTGTGTTTACTGCAATATCAACAATATCGGGCATATTTATAAATGTTGTATGTCTATTGATTTTATCTTCGTTTATTTAGTCAATTGTATAGTATATTCACTTCAAAAAAATCAAAAATACCAGCTAAATATTAGTTTAATTATTGCTAATAATTTTAAATTAATACTATTTTAAATTATCTTCTAAGTCTGGCAATTTTATCTAATTACTGATGAAATTTGGGATACAACATCGCCTTAACAGGAGATTTCCCGATCAGATGTTGCTTAATTACGGTGTCAACTTCATCGGGGTGAACTTGCCAGTACCAAACTCGATCTGGTTCTATAACAACCATTGAACCATTTCCACACTGTCCTAGACAAGGAACAGAGATCAGTTCAACCCCTGGAGGTAAGTTTTGGGCAAAATTCTGCCATACAGTCTGCGCCTGGTATTTACGGCAGCTACGCCCGCGACAAACTACTACTTTTTTCCCAGATGTTGGAGATGATGGATTATGAGCGATCGCTGATAAATCTGTTTCTGATGTCATCACTACACAATTCAAGTAAATTAAAGTTTAATTTATGCTGCTAAATCTTAACTTTTTCAATGCCCTAGGGGGGCATCGAGGTTAAATGTGCTAGCTTAATTAGTAATAGGACTTGGACTTTAGTTTATCTCGGCAAAAGACGGCATATATCTCTTCTAAATCCGATTCACAAATTAATTCAATTTATCAAAGGAAGTAGCAAGTGGTTACAATCCCTCATCAATCAGCCTCTACAGTTCATGAGCATCATCATCATCATGAATCCGATCATAATCAAAACAATCGAGTAGCCGTATTATTAATGGGCTATGGCGAAGTAGAAAGTTATGCAGACTTTGCTAACTACAACGAACAGGCGCTCAATCTTTTGACGGCTAAATTTGCCCCCGTACCTACCTGGATTTATCCAGCGATCGCCAAATTATTAGCAATTTTTGACCTTCACGAATGGAGTCATCAGCACAATAATTTTATTTCCCCCCACAACGCCATCTTTGAAGAGCAAAGAGTAGGTATTGAAAAAGAACTTAAAGAAACCTGGGGTGAAAAGATAGCAGTCTTTAAAGCATTTAACTTCTGTGCGCCTCATTTACCCGAGCAGGTATTGGCTGAAATTAAAGAGCAAGGTTTTGAGAAGATTTTAATTTATCCTTTGCTAGTAGTTGATTCTATTTTCACTAGCGGTATTGCTGTCGAGCAGGTGAATAAAGCCTTGGCACAGCAAGCAGATGGAGATACTCATTGGTTAAAAAGTTCCCGTTACATTCCTTCCTTCTTCAACAAGCCAGAATATATTAATTTGATGGCGCAGATGGTGGAAGAAAAGATTGAAGCAGAGTTAGCTCAAGGGCATTTAGCTTCACAAATTGGGATCGTCTTAATGAATCATGGCTGTCCCCATAAAGCCAAAGGATTTACTTCAGGCATTGATGAAAGTCAAGCTATGTATGAATTGGTTAGAGAAAAACTAATTGATAAATATCCGCTTATTTCTGTCGGCTGGCTCAACCACGACACGCCTCTAATTGAGTGGACACAGCCCAACGCTAAGCTAGCTGCTCAAAATCTGATTGGGTTAGGAGCAACTTCGATTGTGATGATGCCCATTGGTTTTGCGACTGAAAACCACGAAACTCTACTAGATGTAGATCATATTATCCATAGTCTTCAGCACAAGCATTCTGACGTTACTTTTATTCAGATGCCCTGCGTCAATAGCCATCCTGAATTTATGCACATGGCAGCGGAGTGGGCAAATCCTCAGATTGAAGCTTTATTAGGGGAATCTGGTAATACGGTAAATCCTCAGCTAGCTAAAACCCAAGCTACTCATCACCATCATCATCACTAAACGTTCTGTGTGAATTAAGCTTTTAGCTTTTAGCTTTTAGCTTTTAATTAAATAAAATAATTAATAACTATCAATTTCACTATGTCCTCAAAGGCGATCGCCATCAGCCGACGCTTTTATTTCTGCACGGTTTTATGGGAGACTGTCATGATTTTGATCGGGTTATTAATAACTTGTCAGGGTTTTGCTGTCTAGCTGTAGATTTACCTGGTCATGGTCAGACTATAGTAGAAGAGGATAGCGATTATCAGATGCCGAATGTTGCTCAAGCACTAATTAACTTATTAGTCGAGTTAAACATCAAGCAATGTATTCTAGTGGGTTATTCGATGGGAGGCAGAATTGCTCTTTATCTAGCTATTTATTTTCCTCAGTATTTTCCAGGAGTAATCTTAGAATCTGCTTCCCCAGGATTATCTAGTCAGTTAGAGCGCGATCGCCGTAGAGCAAAAGATTCAAAGCTGGCAGAGCAACTAGAGTCATCAGATTTTGATTTTGCTAATTTTCTCCAACAATGGTACAGCAACCCGTTATTTGCATCCTTGAGAAAGCATCCTCATTATCCCCAGGCGATCGCCAGAAGATTGTGTAACGATCCTAATCAGCTAGCCAAGTCCTTACGCTCGATCGGTTTAGGGACACAGCCTACACTATGGAAAAGTCTTCCAGAGATACAGATTCCCCTGCTACTGATTGTGGGAGAGTTAGATCCCAAATTTATCAAGATTAACCAAGTAATGGCTAATTGTTGTCCGCAGGCTAGTTTGTACAGGATCGATAATACTGGACACAATGTTCATTTTGAAGCTCCTTTGCAGTTCAGTAAACTGCTTAAATATTTTGCTACCAATTTGTCATTAACAGTAGACTTTAATTAATAGATTAACTATCAGCAAACAAACCAAGTTGCTGATACTCGATATTAAAAAACGTCTAGTGTGAATTAAAAATTAGAGTGATTTAGCTATAAGCTATAAGCTCTCTAGTTGTATCTAAACCAAGCAATAGAAATGGGAGTTTTTTGACTTTGGTTGTAGCTCAAATCAGTTAATTTACGATATCTGTTCTTTTCTTCCAAAGGCTAAAAGCTAAAAGCTAGTTAATTTGAACGAAGCTGATTCACACTAAACGTATCTAATCAAATGACTCAATCTTGATTAAATAGCTAATTATGAGCGTTTTGTGTTTATTTTGCGCTAATTTTGCTTGCATTGTACAGAAGATTTTTTGACTCAAATAAGTTAAGATTCTCAGTAGTAACACATAAATATAACAGTAACAAATATATCTCTATTCTTGAGCAGTGCCGATCCCTTGATAACTAGTTCAAGTGTTTTGCTCACTAAGGTAGAAAAAACATTTAACAAGATCAATAATATTAATAATCTATAATGAGTATTCAACCATCACTATCGTTGACGGAAATATCGGCTAATGGTTCGGCAGCCAAAACAATTTTGACCGAATTGTTTAGTAATTTGCGCGATGTTAAGACAGAAGAAGATATTCTACAAGCTGGAGTTAGCATTGTTCGTCAAGCTCTCAAATGCGATCGCGCTGTTGTCTATAGTATGCAAGCAGAATCCTACTGTAAAATCGTCGCCGAAGCAGTAACTCCTGGCTATACGCAAATTTTGGGTAGGACAATTAAAGATCCTTGCTTTGAGGCGGGCTATATTGAAAAGTATAGTAAAGGTCGAGTGCGGGCAATTACTGATATTCATAAATCGGGAATCAATCCTTGTCATATTGAAAACCTGGAAAAAATTGAGGTTAAATCGAATTTGGTGGTGCCAATTGTCCGTCAGGATAACTCCTTATATGGATTATTGGTCATGCATCAATGTTCGAGAAGTAGAGAGTGGCAACAGTCGGAGGTAGAGTTTGTTCTTCATGTGTCTGGTTGGCTGATTGAAGAACTTGCTAAACATGAGTATTATTCGGCTTTAGAATTGCAGGTAAAAAATGCTAAGGAAGCTCGACAGCTAGTTACCACCGCAACACAACAAATTCATCGAGCCGTAAATAGTCAGGAAGCTTTACAGTTTGGGGTATTGCAAGCCAAGGAAATAATTAATTGCGATCGCGTTGTAATCTATGGATTGCAAGAGGGAAATATGGGTAAAATTGTCGCCGAAGCTACTGCTCCTGCTTTAGCACCGATTTTAGGCAATGTAATTAAAGATCCCTGTTTTGAATACCGTTACTCAGAGCAATACGAGAGTGGGCGAGTTCGGGCAACACCTAACGTTTTTGAAGCTGGCCTGAGCGAATGCTACATTGATAGTCTTGCTAAAATAGGCGTCAGATCTAATTTGGTTGCAGGGATCAATTGGGACAACGGTAAGATTTTTGGTTTATTAGTAGCTCATCAATGCTTCGATTTTAAAGATTGGCAGCCAGACGAAATTGAAAACTTTAAAGAGATCGCTTTCCATACTGGATTGTCTCTGTCAAAAGCGATCGTCAAAGAGCGCACTTATACAATTGAAACAGGGCTACATCAGCTAAGTCACGTCAAGGATACAGTTAATTTGGCGAAATCCAAGATCGAGCAGATTAAGCAGCCAATGCAGGATACTGGCAAAATTTTAGTTGAAATCAACAATCTTAATAAGCTGCTAGAACGAGAAATCGATCAGATTAATCAAAATGGCTTAGCGCAGACGAAAAAAGATACTAAGTTAATTCAGATTATTGCCCGCAAATTAATTTCAATCACCTCGAAAATTAAAAACTCTCTAACTACAGTTAATACTAGTAGTAATGAAGCAAAACTATTTCTAGATGAGGCGAGCGCTTATATTGATGGGAATCAATCTGAATTTGATTGATTTTTAGTGATTTAAAACTAGAGAATTATTTGGTGTTGTCTATAATCGCGATCGCTTTAAATTTAAAGCGATTAAAGATCTGGAGCAAACGGATTAAAAACAAGATGGCGGCGATCGCTAAGCCCAGAGACTGTCCAATCCATAAACCCTTTCCTCCCATACCGTAGTTAAAGCCCAAAATATAGCCTGTAGTTAAGCCAATCCCCCAAAAAGCAGGAATACTCAGTAGCACGGGAATCTGTGTGTCCTGGAGTCCCTGGAGTGCGCCATAAATAATTTTTTGCATCCCGTCGAGGATTAGTGCCACCACACCGATAGTCAGCATCGGCACAGCCATTGTAATTACGGCTAAATTAGCAGGATCTCTGAGGTCAAGATAGAGTCCGATAACTAATTGGGGAAAAATACAGATGGCGATCGCGATTATTAGATTAAATATCAATCCTAAGATAATACTGAGAGCAGTAGCTCGTTGAATACCAACCAGGTCATTTTTGCCTAAAGCTTGACCGACTCTGATGGTTGTAGCGTAAGAGATGCCCAAAGGAATCATAAAGATAATTACGATAGTTTGCAGTACTATTTGATGAGCAGCCAAAGTCTCTGTACCCAATGCACCCATAAGATAAGTAACCACGGCAAATAATCCTGACTCCAAGGCAATAAAAATGCCAATCGGTGTGCCAAGACGAATCAGCTTGAGGAAGATAACTGACTGAAATTGACCCAACTGAGCAAAAAGACGGTAGGTTTTAAGTCGTGGATGTCGGAGCAGATAGACTACCAGAGCCAAAAACATGAGCCAAAGGGTAATTACGCTGGCGATCGCTAAACCTGCAATTTCTAAGCGGGGAAAACCAAACTTACCAAAAGCAAGTACATAGTTGCCCACAATATTACAGATCGTCCCCCCCATTACAATTAGCATCAAGGGACGAGCATGAGATAAACCAGAGGCAACTCCTCGCAAGAGCATAAATCCCAAAATAGGAAAGCACCCCCAAGCCATGATGTCCAGATAAGTATCAGCCAGGGCAATGGTGACAGGATCTTGCCCCATGGCTAGTAATAGACGGTCTAGATTGGCAATAATTATGGCGAGGGGCATGGTTAAAATTATTACGAGATAAAATCCTTGGCTAGTAATGGTCGCAACTCGATGCTTTTTCTGCGCACCATCAGCCTCAGCAATTAGAGGCGTTACAGCCATGATTACTGCACCAACTACACTAGTTAAAGTCATAAAGGTAATGCTGGCAAGCCCTCCCGCAGCAAGGGTTGTCGCTCCTAAACGACCCATCATTAAAGTATCGACAAAACCGATGAGAGACTGAGCCACTTGGGCGCTAGCCAGAGGAATTACTAACTGGAGTAGTTTTTTGCTCTCCTGATAAATTGGACTGGTTTTTAAAGTCAAAAACAAAACTACGTTATTTAAAAATTCCCTGATATTTAAACTTATCTATAGACATAATCTATCGTGTTTATCGTATTCATTGTATTTTCTGAAACCACCTAAAAAAACTATAATAATCAGGCAAGATTTAACGATGCTGGAGAAACTCTTATGGCGCGGATGTATTACGACGAGGATGCTAACCTAGATCTCTTAAAAGATAAAACGGTAGCAATTATCGGTTATGGTTCTCAAGGACATGCTCACGCACTCAACTTAAAAGATAGCGGTGTTAATGTCATTGTAGGTTTATATCCTGGCAGTAAATCGAAAGCTACGGCAGAAGCAGACGGATTGAAAGTTCATCCTGTAGAAGATGCAGCTAAAGCAGCAGATCTAATTATGATTCTGCTACCAGATGAAGTCCAAAAACAAGTTTATACCGAACAGATTGCCCCACACCTTAGTGATGGTAAAATCTTAGCCTTTGCTCACGGGTTTAATATTCACTTCGGACAAATTGTCCCTCCTCAAGGTGTAGACGTAATGATGGTTGCGCCTAAAGGGCCAGGACATCTAGTTAGACGTACCTATACTCAAGGACAGGGTGTACCTTGCTTATTTGCAGTCTATCAAGACGCTACAGGTCAGGCACGCGATCGCGCTATGGCTTATGCTAAAGGTGTCGGTGGTACTAGAGCAGGAATTTTAGAAACTTCCTTTAGAGAAGAAACTGAAACTGATTTATTTGGTGAACAAGCGGTACTTTGTGGCGGTCTCAGCGCCTTAATCAAGACAGGTTTTGAAACTTTGGTCGAAGCTGGTTATCAGCCTGAATTAGCTTATTTTGAATGTCTACATGAAGTTAAGCTGATCGTCGATTTAATCGTGGAAGGCGGGTTGGCTAAAATGCGTGATAGTATTTCCACTACAGCAGAATACGGCGACTATACTCGCGGCCCTAGAATCGTCAATGAACAAACCCGCGCTGAAATGCGTAAAATTCTGCGAGAAATTCAACAAGGAGATTTCGCCCGCGACTTTATTTTAGAAAATCAAGCAGGTAAACCAGGATTTACGGCAACTCGTCGCTTAGAAGCAGAACATCCAATTGAAGAAGTGGGTAAAGATGTTCGCGCTCACTTTAGCTGGTTGAAAAATAATTAAGCTGAATTTTAGTTTGGTTTAGACTGATTAGTTATTAACATTAGGAGAGTTAGCTCTCCTTTTTTTGTATCATCCACAGATAAAAAGTTATGAGCAAAGAAAGTTTCGGACTAGATAATCGGCTATATGAATACTTACTTTCAGTATCCCTAAGAGAAGATGAGGTACTAGCTCAATTACGTCAGGAAACTAGCCAACACAGCGCTAGTATTATGCAAATAGCCCCCGATCAGGGACAGTTTATGGCGTTGCTAGTCAAACTGTTAGGAGCTAAGAAAACTCTAGATATTGGCGTGTTTACAGGCTATAGCTCTTTAGTGGTGGCGCTGGCGTTACCTGAATCGGGAACAGTAATAGCTTGCGATCGCGATCCTCAATGTACCGAGATTGCTCGTCGCTATTGGGAATTAGCAGGAGTAGCCCACAAGATCGATCTGCGTTTAGCACCCGCATTAGAGACCTTAGATCGGTTAATTGCCAATGGTGAAGCCGGTAGTTTTGACTTTGCCTTTATTGACGCTGATAAATCTAACTACTCTAACTATTATGAACGGGCTTTAACTCTGTTGCGTCCTGGAGGAATAGTGGCGATCGATAATGTCCTTTGGTTTGGTAGCGTTGTCGATCCTAAAGATACAGATAAAAGAACGGTTGCCATTCGGGAATTCAATCAAAAACTCCATCAAGACAACCGAGTAGAAATTAGTATGCTGGCGATGGCCGATGGTCTAACCTTGGCACTTAAACAGTAATTTTTTAATAATTGTTCAATATCAGCTCAGTAAACTTTATGGCAATGGCGGACTAGGAGGATTAGGCGGATTAGACGGATTAGAAAAGGGATCGATGGTGTCGGGTAAGCCAGGTAGAGCGCTAGTGCCAGGTAGAGCAGGATTAACTCCTGGAGTCGGCGCAACTTGTACTGGTTGAGAGCCTTCGGGTAGAGTGGCTAGCGCCACGCGATCGCCCCCCACATCCCGCAGAATATCTAAAACTTCAACGACTTCTCTGTAGGTCGAGTTTTTGGCAGCATACAAAGTCATCAAGCCATCAGGATTAGCCTGTCGGAATTTTTTAATTTCCCACGACAAATCAGCGCGACTAACCAAAGTCTTATCAACGTATAGCTGACCAAGATCATCAATCGTCACAATTAAAATATTTTGCAACTGTGGCGTACCAGTTTTTGCTTGAGGCAAATCCAGACTAATTGCTTGTTGACGCGAAAAATTGACCGCAGCTAAGATAAAAAAGATCAAAATACAGAAAATAACGTCAATTAAGGGCAATATCTCAATATTTGCCCCACTTTGCTGGCTATCATCCTGCCAGAGATTCATCGATTTAATTGGTTTCGGCTGGTACTTTCGTTTACGAGTCATGTAAGTGATTACTGATTAGTGATTACTGATTGGGGGATCGAAGATTAGGGGGTCTAATATCGACAAAGGAATATTCGTCTTTGCTAATAACGCCAGGGGTTTCGTCTTCTTGTAATTGTGACCAGCGATCGCGATACATAACTTCCAGACGGCTACCAGTGCGACGTAAGATTCTAATCTGATTTGCCCAAAAAGCCTGAAACATACGATAAAAGCTGAGGCTAACAATGGCGACTAGTAAACCTGCTGCCGTAGAGATCAATGATTCCCCAATCCCCATGGTTACTCCAGAAGCATCTGCTGTACCTAAGTCACTGATTTTAATCGAACTTAAGGCTTGAATTAGTCCCCAAACTGTTCCAAATAAGCCTAACAAAGGAGAAAGAGCAATAATTGCCTCTAATACTTTGTCTCCCTTGCGCATCCGCGCTACTTGTTCTTCAGCAGCCGATTCTAGAGCGAGGTGAAACATATCAGGGTCAGGGTTAGATAGTAAAAAGGGAGAATAAACAAAACTTCCCAAGGGATGACTAATATGTTCCTGAGCAATTTTACCTACCAAATTCCAGTTGCGTTCGGCAGCTTCCATGATCTGATTAAAAATTTTCTTTTCTTGGAAAACTACTCTTGACCAAAACCAGAGCCGTTCGAGGATAGTTGCAATAGATAGTACTGAAAGAAACAGCAGGGGATACATAGAAATACCGCCCTTATCAATAATTTCTAAAAAATTCATCTTACGCCAATTACCTCTTGATATAATTTTTAATTAAAATTACTTGAACAGTTTAAACATTTTAGGTTATTCCAGTTTAAGTCCATAAATATAAATAACACAGGCTACACTAAAATCTTGGTTATCTAAAATTTTTCTAACATGGGTTTCGATTGATGTCTATAGTCAAGGAATTTGGTAATTTATCGTCAGCAACTTGATGTATTCTTTTGCATCTTAGACTACTATAATCTGCACTGTTAATAATTAATTGCCAATGAACCGTAATACTCTTTGGGGAACTTTTGCTCTAGTTTTACTGCTTAGTTTAGCGGCATTAGCATCTCAGGAAGAAGCCAGCTCAGTCAGTTCTCTCAATCAGCTATCTAGTGGATCTAAGTTAATTGCTAGCCAACCAGGAACTAAACTAAATCAGCTAGTAAACGCCAATAATCGCTTTGGCTTTGATTTATTTGCTCAACTCCAGCTACAGCCAAAATCTCAGTCTCAAAACATATTTATCTCACCTCAGAGTATAGCGATCGCTCTAGGGATGACGCGCAACGGTACGGCGGGAAAAACTCAGGCAGAAATCAGCCAAACTCTAGGATTAGAACAATTTGACCCAGCAACAGTTGATTCTAACTATGAGCAGTTAATTGAAACTTTAAACACTGCCGATAACTCTGGAAAATTGGCGATCGCTAATTCTCTCTGGGTCAATCAAAATATTAGTTTAAAAGATAGTTTTATTAAAACTACCCAAGATTTTTATCAGGGAAAAGTCAGCAACCTAGACTTTACCGACACCTCCGCCAAGAATACAATTAATCAGTGGGTAGCCAGCAACACCGCTAACCAAATTCCTGCGATCGTTGATTCGCTCTCGCCTGAAGCTGCTTTGTATCTAATCAACGCCATCTATTTTAAAGCAAGCTGGACAGATAAGTTCGATCCTAATGCCACTACAGAGCAACCTTTCTATCTTGAATCTAAGACAACAAAACCTGTAGCGATGATGAGTCAGACAGGAGACTATCGCTACTATGAAAACCAACAGTTTCAAGCGATTCGGCTACCTTACGGCAAAGGTAAACTGGCAATGTATATTTTTCTCCCTCAAGCCAATAGCAGTCTAGAGCAATTCAATCAGCAGTTAAATCTAGCTAATTGGCAAACATGGTTGAATCAAATGCGATCGCAACCAGGCAATGTTTCTCTACCCAAATTTAAGCTGGAATATACTAAAGAGTTAAAAGATGTCCTGTCCTCTCTGGGGATGCAGCAGGTATTTAATTCTAGTCAAGCAGACTTTTCTGCCATGACAGATAGTGCTGTGGCTCTCGCTCAGGTTAAACACAAAGCGGTAATTGAGGTCGACGAAGAGGGAACAGAAGCTGCGGGAGCTACCTCTAGTGGTATTCGTATAACATCAGCAACACCTCAAAATAAGCCTTTTACAATGAACATTAATCGCCCCTTTTTCTTCACCATTCATGACGATCGTGCAGGAATAATCCTTTTTATGGGTAATGTTGTTGAGCCTGAAGAAAATTAGCTTTAAAAATATCCCTTAACTTTTTTGGTTTTGTACCAGGGTGACAAAGTTCGAGAGAATCTTTAGTCCATTCTCCGAAGACTTTTCTGGATGAAACTGGACTGCCATCAAATTATCATGAGCGATCGCAGCTGTTACGGTTTGTGAACCATGAGTTACCATTGCCGAATTAAATTGAGGCTCTTGGGGAGCAGCATAAAACGAGTTAACAAAATAAACATAAGGCTCAGGGGGCAAATCTTGCCATAGTGGATGATTGGGTTGATTAAACTCCAGTTGATTCCAACCGATCTGTGGCACAGTGATTCCTGGCTCACTTTTAAAACGATGTACCATACCAGGAATAATACCTAATCCCTTTTCAATACCTTCAGCCGAGCCTTCAAATAAAAGCTGTAGTCCCACACAAATACCTAAAAATGGTTTACCTGTGGCAATAGCTTGCTTAATTATCTCTTCTAGATTACGCTCTCTAATGTGTCTCATGGCAGGATCGAAGGCTCCTACACCTGGCAAAACTACGGCATCAGCAGCAAAAATATCTTCAGCAGCATTGGTTATTTTAGGCACTGCACCCGCTTTCTCCAAACCTTTACAGGCAGAGTGTAGATTTCCCATATCGTAGTCAATCACAGCTACATTAACCATATTTTACCGTTACCACTGAATACTCTCTTACCGTATTCTAAACAACTTTGGTTACGGCTTATTATTCTTTACCAGGAAGGCAAGGATAGGAGAAAAAATTTCACCTACAATCATTAGCGTAAAATCGGGATGACAGGATTTGAACCTGCGACATCCTGCTCCCAAAGCAGGCGCGCTACCAAGCTGCGCTACATCCCGTTTATGACTTTTTTAATTTAGTCCTGAATCAATATAACACAAATACTTGTGAATAGTTAATTACGGAGCAATTAGGGATTTAGAAGTTTTGCTGAAAATAAAATGTCTTAACAAGTAATGATGAATGCTAAGGGTTTTGAGTTTGATGAAAATTCAGTCAGAAGTCTAGGGGTGAGTTTGTTTATCCAAATCACCCGCTATCTACCGTAGAACATAAACAGCTTTGCTATATTCCAGGTATCTCTAATTGTTTATCTTCTTTCTTGCTACTTCGTTTCTTCTCAGTCTCAGATTTTTTAGGTTTAGCTTTATCTCTTTGTCTTTCTGCCTTAATCCTTTCTAATAATACTGATGCTGGTTCATCATTAGGGTCTTGGGGTACAAGTTCGCCTCGGAATGCTTTAGCTAATATGGATTGATTGAGGGTTTTTAAGTCGGCTTCTGCTTGTTGGTATTGTTGTTCGATACTGTCTGCTAGTTTGAAGAGAGATTCGATACGGCGGACTATTTCTTTTTGTTCTTCAAGTGGTGCAAGAGGAATATGTAATTTTTTTGTCTCGTCGCTATTAATATTATTAACTCCACTTGTTGAGCGTAAAGGAATCTCTATTTGTAATCTAATCTCATAACTAGAAAACCATAGATTTAGATATTTTGGATAAACTAAGGTTCTGTTTGGTCTTAATCTAATTAAATATCCAGCATAAGCGAAACCTCGTTCTGCTTCATCAATGATGGCTGTTCTACCAACTAATGACACACTCCCGTTCGACCTAATCATTAAAACATCTCCTGGGGTGAGTCTTAATTTATCTAATTCTTTGTCTGACAGTTCTGCATATTTCAAATCTGAATGGTCAATAGTTCCATCAACAACATTAGGAATGCGTAATACAGGAATACCATCTATTTTATAACTACACTTTTTGGATGTTCCATATTTTAGATTTTCAACAACATCACCAATTAAAGCTTGATACCAACTAATAGGTAGATTGCTTGATACTAAATCAGAATTAGATTCTACAATCTTTGAAGCAGGTTCTACATCGGGGTTTTGTTCTCGCCAGTCTTTAGTTAAATCACCACGAAAAGCAGCAGCCAGAACAGATTGACGAAATTGATTTAGTAGAGGTTTAATTGCTTTGAGTTCCTCTTTTACTGCGGTGCTTCTTGTTTGTAGGGCTTCTATTTTGGTGACTATGCGTTTTTGTTCGTTGAGGGGTGGTAAAGGAATACTTGTTGATAAAATGAAATCTTTGGTAACACGTCGATGACCTACTACACCTGTCATGTTCATCGAAGCATTTTGTATATAGCTATTCTGGCGTAGAAAAGGATGTAAATATTGAGGTGAAATTGCACCATAACTACGCAAAGTATAAAATTCTGTAGAACCACAAGCTAGACCATTACAAAGATTTTCAGCAATAGCAGATTTCCCATTTTCCATACAAGGAGTTATCTTGGCAAAAATGACATCTCCGTTAGCAAAGTGTGTATATCCTTTTCTAATTTCTCCTAATTTTCTACATTCAACATCTGGTGAAATAGTGCCAGTTTTTTCATCAACTTCCGCCATTGGTACAAAAGAGACTTCTAATTCATCTAATAAATTGTTATTGTGTTTGGGATTTAATATACAAAGTTCACTTAAAGACTTAATTGACCATCCTGTAGGTAATTTATTAATATCAATCAATTTAATTTATCCTCGCCCTTTAACAACAAATATCTATTAATTAAAACCTGCACGTATCTTTCATTAATTACGTAGCGTCATAATTATAGCGGGGGAATTAGGTTTCCCGTTTGATTTGTTCGATTAGGTAGGCACATACCCACACCGCCAGACCGCCAGAGAATGAATTCTCTGTCTAATAGATAAAATCCGTTGAAACGGATTAGGGGTTCAGGGTGGGGAATTAAAGTAAGATGATAAAATTTGGGTGCGATCGCAGTTTGATTTTAGTCATCTTGAGATGACTTTGGGTATTAGGCAGCGATTGAAATCGCTGACGGTTTAATAAACTGACAATTTTCAAACAAATATCGCTCAATCGAAACTCGTGCATAATCAATATTAATTAATCTAACTCCTCCTCTTTTCTATTAATTGTTGTTTTGTATCCATAATCTAAAATCCTAAAAACCTATATCTTGAAGATTCAAAACAAAGCCAGATAAAACATTTTCTCCATCTAAACTAACAGGATGGTCTAACTCTTCTACATTAGTATTAGGACGATAAATATAAACCTTTTGCTTTATGGGATCGATTAACCAGCCTAATGAAGCACCATTATCAATATATTCTTGCATCTTATCCTGCAAAATTTGTAAACTATCGGTTTCCGAACGCAACTCCACTACAAAGTCTGGACAAATAGGCGCGAATTTTTTCCGTAAATTATTGTCAATTTGTTGCCAACGTTTTTTATCAATCCATGCAGCATCGGGAGAACGTACCGCACCATTAGGTAAAGTAAAACCACCACTAGAACCAAACCCAACCCCAGTAGCATTCTGCTTAGTCCACAACCATAATTGACCAACTAAATTAAAATTTCTTTCCTCTCCTTCTGCACCAGTAGGGGACATGAAAATTAATTCTCCGTGGGAATTGCGTTCAATATTGACATCTTGATTAAGTTGACAAAAATCAAAAAACTGTTCGTCTGTCATCTTCATCGATTGATGCAAACGAATTTTCAAAGGAACAACTTCTCTATTAACTGATAACTGAGAATTCATAAGTATTTTCTAAAATTGTAAACATTTAGTTCAGGTACATTTGTGGATTCAAAACTTTCAATTAATAAACCAATAATTTCCATCAATGATGCTAAAGGATATATTTATTTTCTCTCACTTTATCAATAAAAATCTGATGATAGTTTTAATCAACTAACTTGAAAATTTCTGCTGCAACCCGATCGCATACTCCCACTGTTCCCAAAAGCGATCGCATTTTTTGATAGCCTGCGGTAATTTCTGGTTGAGTATCTGAGTTGGGTAAAAGTTTAATGGCTTCGCGAGTAATATTTTCGGCGGTGACCTCTTCTTGCTGTAATTCGGGGACGATCATGCGGTTGACAACTAAGTTTGCTGGGGACATCAAAGGCACTTTAAAGCCCATTTGGCGACCGATCCAGGCGGTCAGGGGATGAATGCGATAGATTACCACCTGGGGAATATTTAACAGGGCGATTTCTAAGTTAACCGTACCTGATTTGGCGATCGCCAGATCGGCAGCAGCGATCGCATCTAGGGTTTTGCCATCGAGAATTTGTACAGGTAGGTTGTATTCTGCCACGGCTGCGGTAATAGCTGAGCGATAGTTAGCTAAGGATACAGGAAGTAAAAATTTAACTTCTGGCATCTGCTGCAATATTTGTTGTGCTGCTGCACACATCACGGGAAGTAAATACTTGATTTCTTGCTGGCGCGAAGCGGGTAGTAGAGTCACAATCGTATCTGACAATTCTAATCCCAGATTTAAACGAGCCTGTTTTTTATCTGGTGCATGTTCCAGCCGATCTAGCAGGGGATGACCTACTAGGACAGCATCAATTTTTTTTTGTTTAAAGTATTCATATTCGGCAGGAAAGATTGCCAACAGTTTATCTACCACCTGGGCAATTTTAGCAGCGTTATTTAACATCGGGACTGCCCAATCTTGAGGTGCAATATAATAGACCACGGGGATATGAGGTAAATGCTGTTTAACGTAGCTAGCCAAAGCTAAATTAGATGCTGGATAGTCAATTAAGACCAAGACATCAGGAGAGTTTTGCTGGATATAGTTTTTGGTCAATTTTTGAATCTTAATCGTCGGTAAGATAAAAGGGATAGCTTCAATAAATCCCATTGAACCAATGGCTGCTGTATTAGCTAAGATCTTCGCTCCCGCTTCTTTCATGCGATCGCCACCTAGTCCTGCAATTTCTAAGTCAATCTGACGTTTAGCAGCAGCTTGATACAAGGATTTAATCAGCATCGAACCCTGTAAGTCTCCAGAAACTTCTCCTGTACTAATAAATATTTTCATTTAGTAATTGCTAGCGCTCATCGGTACAACTGTAGTTCAAATTAAGGAAAAAGCTACAGGTTTTCCAGCGAGAAAAGAGATAAACTAATTTTCTTTAATCTGGCGCTATTTTAGCTCTGTATCATGACAAAATATGGTAATTCGGTCAAAAAAGCGATTGTTGAGTCCTTTAGAGTGAAAAAATGGCAAAATTTTGGCGCAAGGATACTCAAGCTGCAATAGCTTGGGTGAGCAACGACCACAGCAGATTTAATGGTTGCGGATTTCTTGGCAGCTTAATGGGCTGGTGTTTGGTGAGTTATCCCCTTGCAGCTCAAGTTACTCCTGATAGTAGTCTTGGCACTGAAACTAATACTGACAATAACGTGACGGAGATTACTGGAGGGACTTCCTCAGATAGTAATTTATTTCATAGTTTTCAAGAGTTTTCTGTTGAAACTGGCAACACAGCTTATTTTAATAATGGTGCTGAGATCGTTAATATTATTGGTCGCGTTACAGGCAGTAGCGGCTCGAATATCGACGGTTTAATTCGAGCAAATGGCGATGCTAATCTGATCTTGATCAACCCCAACGGTATTACTTTGGGCAGTAACGCCAGGTTAGATATCGGCGGATCATTTTTGGGTAGTACCGCCAACAGCGTAGTGTTTGAAGATGGTACTGTGTTGAATACAGATCCCAATAGCCAACCTTTATTGACTATTAGCGCCCCCGTGGGTTTACAGTTGGGACAAAATTCGGCAGCAATTGAAGTATCAGGAGCAGATCTCAATACGGGGTTAGAAATATCACCAGGCAATACTTTCGCTTTAGTAGGTAACGGCATTACTTTTGATGGTGGAGTGGTCACAGCCGAATCTGGCAGAATTGACCTGGGTAGCGTCGGTGCAGGACAGGTTAGTATTAGTGAAATTGCTGCGGGATGGCAGTTAGGATATGAAGAAGTAACGCAGTTTGGGGAACTTCAGCTATTGGGGAGATCTGCTCTACTTAACCCTAATATAGCTGCTAACTCCACGGGAGGAATTCAAGTGCAGGGAAGTAATATTATTCTAGAGCGATCGCAAATTACTGCTCAAACCCTAGCAGATGCCCCAGGGGGAAATATTGTAGTTAATGCCTCAGAATCTCTAGCTCTATCGGGAAAAGCAGCGGTGGGTGAAAATAGCTCACAGATCTCGAATAATGTTAGAGCAGGGGCAACTGGTCAAGGTGGCGCAATTGACATTACCACAGGCAAATTAGATATTAATCCGCGATCGTTTATCGATAGTAGTATCTTTGGTGCTGGAAGTGCTGGCGATATTAAGATTGCTGCTACACAAATCAATATCAATGGCGCTGGATTTTTAGAATTTCAACAAAGATATCGCATTGATGCTCTTGAGGGAAATTTACGACCAGACAGTCGGATTACAGGGATTTTTGCGGGGACTTCTACTACTGGTACAGCAGCGAACATCGCGATTGAAACTGATGCTTTAAATTTAACCGACGGGGCAATTATTTTTACTCCTGTCTATATCGCTGGAAATGGAGGGAATATTAATGTAACTGCCAATGAGATTAACCTAAAGGCATCGGCAATCCAGAACGGTGGGGGGGTAGACAGTTTAGCGACGGCTTCTTTGGGCAATATTAATCTAACTAGCGATCGCTTAAAAGTCAGTGATGGGGCAACGGTAATCAATCTTACTTTTGGTGATGTTTCAGGAGGAAGTATAAATGTAGTTGCTGATTCTATTGATTTAAGCAATAGCCCTCCTGAGAGTATTATCGGCACGGGATTGTTTACCAATACCACTTTAGGTTCAGGGGAGGGGGGCGATCTTAATGTGAGTGCTAACACCATAACTTTAAAAGATGCCGTCATTGCTAGTAATTCAGGGGCAATCCTACCAGATGGCACAGTAATTCCCTTTGGTGGTTTGGGGGGAGATATTCAGATTGAAGCCAGAGAAAGCATTGACGTATCAGGAGTTGTCTTTAATACCGATAATCCACAACTATCTGTGAGTGCGGTTGCGGGGATTGGCACTACCACTTTTAGTGACTCTGACGGCGGCAATTTAACCATTGATACTGGTAGACTCTTAGTCCGCGATGGAGCCAACTTTGCTTCATCAACTTTCAATGCAGGGGAGGGGGGACAGTTAACGATTAATGCTGCTGAATCGGTTGAGCTAATTGGAATTACAACCGAAACAGGGATAACTCTTGGGGGTTTATTTGCCTCCTCTGGCAGTATTATACCTGAGCTAGAAGTTACTGGTGCTTCAGGCAATATAAGCATCACCACTCCTAATTTAACCGTCCGAGATGGCGCAGTTATTGACGTACAGAGTGATAACCTGGGGGATGCGGGCAGTATTAATCTAGTTACTGATTCAGTTTTGTTGGCTAAGGGCGGGGCTTTATCTGCCACCACGCAAGATGGAGCAGGGGGAAATATTCAGATCGATACCAAGGTGCTGCAATTAAACCGTGGATTAATCAACGCTTCGGTATTAGGTCAGGGAACAGGAGGCAATATTGAAATTAACGCTCAAGATTCGGTACAAATTACGGGAACTAGCTATGAACAACTCCAATCAACTCTATTCGATTCCAATTTATTTAGTCCAGAATTTTTTGCTAATCTGAGCATCGACCAAATTAATGAAGGTATCTTAGCCGCTGCTGCAAATAGTGGTGATGCAGGAACAATTGAGATTCAAACCGCCAATCTAGAACTGAAACAAGGAGGTTTGATTGCTACTGCCACGGCAGGAAGTGGATCGGCAGGCTCTATTTTGCTTAACGCCTCAGAATCATTAGTAGTCAATAGTTCATTTATTTCTAACAATACTTTTTTTAGCGGTGCAGGTGGTGATATTGCAATTGATACTAGTCGATTAGAAATTTTGCAAGGAGGACAGATCACAGCTTCTACTCTTGGTCTAGGAAATGGTGGCAGTGTCGCGATCGATGCTAGTGAATCAGTAACCGTTGCGGGACGGGCAGAAAATACCGATCTGGTACCAAATCGCTCAGAAACTTTAATCAGTAATATTTCAGTCGGGGCGCAACCTTTAACCACAATTACAGGCAACGGTGGTAATTTAACCATCAATACCCCCCAGCTCAAGATTGACGATCGCGCGGCCATTTCGATTGGCTCTACAGGTAGTGGTAATGCGGGTAGTCTGGAGGTTAATGCCGATTCAATTATGCTTGATAACCAAGGGGTAATTTCGGCAGACACTCAATCTGGTCGAGGTGGCAATATTATTTTAAATGCTGACAATCTTATTTGGCGAGGAGGAAGTTTTACCACTGCTACATCCAGGGGAACGGGTAATGGGGGGAATATTACATTCAACAGTAACAATCTACTGGCTTTAGAAGGTAGTCGCGTCACCGCTAATGCCTTTATGGGTATGGGAGGCAATATTCAAGTTAATACCCAAGGATTGTTTATCTGTCAAACCTGTCAGGTAACTGCTAGTTCTGAATTAGGTTTAGACGGGTTGGTAGACATCGAAACTTTAGAACCGACTACTAGCCTAAGTTCCTTAGAGATACCTCAACAACCAACCCAACCTCAAGAAGAAGTCGCGGTGGCTTGCCCCTCAGAATCAAGAAATAATAGTCAGCTCACAATTACTGGTCGCGGTGGATTACCAAATCGACCTCAAGAGCTATTAAATGCGCGATCGCTGATTGAGTTTGCGCCTGTTGCTGCGAGTAAAACACCAATCAAACCAGTTAAACAAGCTATTTTACCCCCTCCTGCCCGTGGCTGGTATCGTCTTCCTAGCGGTCAGGTAATGCTGACGGCACAGAATATGGACAACTTGGCTTCACCCCAAAATTCGCCCATTAATACCGTAAATTGTCATAATTAATTAGTTTCTCAAACCAAAATTACTGTAACCACGATTAATATGAGTATCTTTAATCAAATCCTCAGCGCGATCGATAACCCCCAGCAAGAAGCAAGCAATAACCAACTTGGTTCAATCCTCGATACGGTGCAGCAGTTAAGCGGAAATTATCAAACTAACCCTAGTGCGGTAGAGTCGGCAATGTCAATTGTGGGGGGCTATACTAAGTCGGCACTGCAACAGCAACGTAATCAGGGTGGTACGGCACAGGTTAATCAGATGTTAAATCAGTTTGGCGGTACTCAGGCTAGTCCTCAAGTTTTATCGGCTTTATTTGGTAGTTCTCAGCTACAAAACATGATTGCACAAATTAGCCAGCGTACTGGTTTAAATTCTCAGACAATTCAGTCAATGCTGCCCATTCTCGTGCCTTTGGTGCTAAATCTCTTAAAGACAGGAAACAATAAAAGTAATGTCCAGGGAGGTAATCCTGTGGTAAATAGCTTTCTCGATTCTGATGGCGATGGCGATGTTGATATCAGCGATATGATGACTATGGCTTCGCGTCATCTTGGCAGATAGATCGAGGGGAAAATAGGAAATAGGAAATAGGAAATAGGAAGTAGGAAATAGGAAGTAGTATTTCAAAGCTGTCCTATTGTTTTTACCAGCTATATAAGACTTTGATTGGCTTATAGCTTACAGCTTATGGCTTATAGCTAGTTTATTTCTTAAGATTGAGGCAATTAAGAATTCGGTGAGCCAGTTGTTGAGCAAGAACTGGTTTATTGACCAAATCATTGGCACCGTTAGCAAATACCTCAGTGGAGATAGCAGCGTCTTGATGAATGCTCAGAAATAAAACTGGTAATTTACACCAGTAGGGATAAGTTCGTAGAACTTTGCATATTTCAATACCGCTCAAGTGGGGCATTTCTATGTCTAACACTAATAGATCGGGAGCAACAGCTTGCAGTACATCCCAAAATTGTCGCGGATCGTCTAGGGTAGTCAGTTTAAATCCCCAAGGCTTGAGTAAAGTTGGTAATGTCTGTAAGAGTTCTACGTCGTCATCAACAATCATCACCTTTTTCCCCAAAGACAAGTGTTGTACTGCTTTATGATAAACGGCCATAATTTGGCTAGGATTAACTGGCTGGGTAAGATAAAATTTGCCTCCATGTCGTGCTACGAGCAAGCGATCGCCAAAATGATCGCGATCGCCAATGACAATAACTGGTATGGATGGTGTTAGTAGCTTAAATTCGGCAATTAAGGCTAAATACTCTTGCACATTTTCAGTAAAAGATATTTCTAGTAGCACAGCCTGTGGAAGTTGCTCACCTTTTGCTTGTTTTTCATCGAGCCAATTTTGCACTAATTCAGGAGTAGCGATTACTTTTGTGCGAATTCCTTGATTTTTTGCTTCAGGGATTAATTGTGCAGCAAAATCGCTATTACTCGTAATTATTAATAATAAAGGCGAATTTTCGGCTAATTTATCGGATATTTGCCGAACTATATCTTGTTTAGTAGTTAATTCTGCTCGTAGAGATGCAAATTTATCAGATAACACCAGTAATTTATTTGAGTCGTGATTAAAATCATTTTGCAATAGTTGTTCTATTTCTTTAGCTAATTCAGCAGCTCGATCTAAGCCAAACTGTCCTAAGTTCCCCGCCAAACTATGAGCCACAATAATGCCAGAAAGGCGATCGCTAATTTCTAAATTGCCAGCACTTAACGAGTTAATAGTTTGACCTAAAGTTGTTAGTTGTTGTTCTCTTCTAGACTGATGTTTTTCCCAGATAGAGGTTAAAGCACTTAAATGTAGCGATTGTTTGGTTAATTCTTGGTCTGGGTTAATTTCTGGGCTAGTCTGAGTTGGTAAATTACTAACGTCTCGATCTTGAGCAATAGGTTTGAGGCAATAACCTTGTCCTCTGACAGTGGTAATTAAATCATCAGGGAAACAGGCATGTTTTAATTTTTGACGTAAGTGTCGCAAGTGAGATCTTACCGTTGCCTGAGCAGGATATTCAGTAGAAGACCATAAATGATCGATGATCTTTTCCACTGAAAAAACTTCTTGACTATGACGTAGAAACAACTCTAGCAATCGATATTCTTTAGCTGTGAGCAATAATGATTGTCCCTGATAGGTAACTTTGCTAGTACAGGGATTTAGCTCTAGATTTCCCCACCGTAATACAGGCAAGAAATCACAGGTCAATCGACGTAGTAAAGCGCGAATATGAGCAGTTAATTCTTCGACATCAAACGGCTTGCAAATATAATCATCTGCACCAGCATCAAGACCACGAATTTTATTTTGACTACCAGTACGAGATGTCAATAAGATGATTGGCGTATCATAATCGTGAGCGCGAAAACGCTGACACAACTCAATTCCATCTAATTTGGGCAAAGACCAGTCGAGAATGATTAAATCATAGGTATAGGTAGAACCGTAAATCCATCCCTGTTCACCATCTGTTGCCACATCGATCGCATAGCTTTGTTGGGCTAAAGTTGTGCTTAATAGCTCGACCAAAATTTGATCATCTTCAACTAATAAAATTCGCATATATATCTGGTCAATTTTAATCAGAAAATTAATAATAAAATTACAGCTGCCATCCCAGTATTTTGGCTATTTGACTGGCAAGGGTCATAGAATTAAAAGGTTTAGTAATTACATCGACGACTCCTAAACTTTTAAACTGGTTTTTTTCAGCAGCTTGGGCTTTGGCGGTTAAAAAAATTACGGGAATATCACTGGTTTGGTGATTAGTTTTTAATTGAGATAAAGTATCGATACCATCCATACCTGGCATCATGACATCTAAGAGAATAGCGTCAGGCTGTTGGTTTTGCGCTAAATTAATTCCTTCTAAACCAGAAGAAGCGATCTCTACTTGCCAACCAGCTTCGATGCCGATTCCCACCTGGACTACTTCTTGAATAGTTTCTTCATCGTCGATCAGTAAGATGTTTTTTTTAGTCATGGCGATCGCTCTCCAATTGAATTAGTTCTGGTAAGGTGAAATAAAAAGTACTGCCGTTTTCTAAACAACTTTCAGCCCAAATTTGCCCACCATGTCCTTCCACTATCTGACGACAGATAGCCAAACCTAGACCAGTGCCTCCTTTTTTGCGAGAATCAGAAGAATCTACCTGTTGAAACCTCTCGAAGATTGTTTCTAGGCGATCTTGGGGAATACCCTGTCCTCGATCCTGAACGGCAAAAGTAATGTAGGAGATTGATTGAGGTTGGCGATCAAGATTTGGCTGAGGGTTTTTTGCTGCTGATAGCACTACGGTACTTTGAGCGGGAGAAAATTTAATCGCATTACTGACCAAATTGGTCAAAGTTTGTACTATATAGTCTCGATCTGCCCAAACAACTAGATTACTGGGTTGGCAGGATAGCTGAATTCCTTGTGACTGAGCCAAAGTTTTCATCGCTTGGACTGCTTCTTCTATCAATTCTCTGGCTGGACAGGCTTGCTTGTTCATATTGATTTTGCCCGACTGAATTCGCTGGAGATCCAGAACATTATTGACTAGGTGAACTAATCTCTCAGTCTGCTCGTCGGCAATTTTAAGCATTCGCTCGCCCTGAGTTGACAGGCTACCCAGCTTACCAGTTGACAAAATTTTGAGGGAACTATGAATCGAGGTTAACGGCGTACGCAGTTCGTGGCTGACAACGGAAAGAAATTCGTCTTTCATCCGTTCAATCGCTTTGCGATCGCTAATATCGCTAGTCAGAGCAAAAAATCCTTGAACTGTATTTTGTTCTTGCAGGTGAGGAATATAAGTAACACTTAAAGAGTGCAGACATCCATCTTGTAAAACTAGATCGCGTTCATAAGTTACTGTTTCTCCCTTAAGTACGCTGGCAACATGTTGGCTAACTTGTTGATAATCGTCTTCTCCATGAACTTGGGCAAGATGCTGATGACAAATCTCTTGGGGAGATAGCCCTAACCAAGTTTGATAAGCCTGATTGTTAAAGCGATAATGCTGTTGATTATCTACATAGGCAATGAGAACAGGTAAACCATTGGCAATTAAACGTAGCTGTTCTTCACTATGACGCAGCGCTGTTTCTGCTTTGGTACGAACATTGATTTCTTGCCTTAATTTAGCAGTACGTTCGGCAACCAAGTCCTCTAAGTTTTCCAGTAACTCTGCTTGGGATAAGGCAATGCCAATCTGATCGGCTAATTGCTGCATTAATTCTTGTTCAAATTCTGTCCATTCTCTAGTTGCTTGACATTGATGGGCAATTAACAAACCCCATAGATGTTCGCCTGCGGTTGGAGACTTAAAATTTTGCAGAATCGGTACCACCAGCTTACTTCTAATCTGCCATTCATCCATAAACTCAATCAGGCATTCTGCTAATCCCGCGTCGATCGCATGAACATTAGCGATCGCTCTAACTCTTCCTTTGGTATAAAGCTGCCGATAATCTGCGGGAAATACTTCTTCAGGAAACTCTACCCCTAAAATTGGCTTAAAGTCTGGCAATACTGCTTCTTTAATCGGCATTCCCGTACCGTTGGCAAAAACCTGATAAATTAAGACACGATCTGCCGCTAAAATTCTTTGCACTTCAGTCACAGTAGTTTGAAGAATTTCTGGTAACTGAAGGGATTGACGAATTTTCAGGGTAACTTCCGCAAATAATTCTACTCGTTGATAATAAAGATCTAGTTCGGCTGTTGCCTGTAATTGAGAATCAGAAACGTCTCTCAAAACCAGTAGATTGTAATCAGGTAATAAATCTAGAACTCGACTATATTCAACAGTCTTAACCTGCTTTTTTGCTTGCTTAAGCTGAATTTCGCCTCGCTCTGCAACCTGCGCCCAATTAATAGCAGATACCAAAAATTGGCTAATCGATCGATCGATCAACTTCTTTTTACTAACGCCGAAGAGCCTACAACCAGCAGGATTTATTGCCACGATCCGATCTTGATGATCTAAAATGGCGATCGCCTCTAAGGAATGTTTATATACTGCTTCTAAGAATGACTTTTTGGTTGGAGATTTTTTTACTCCCGCCATAATTAAATTTGTAATTATTTTTATTAACTGAGCTTAACTTGAACTTAAGTTTGTTTAAGCAATGTGAAATTAAAATTAACTATAAACTTCACCAAAAAATCTGCTAACTCAAGGGCAATCAAAGAGCATCTGGCTCATGTAGCGATCTGTCCAAGTTTCACCCAAAGATTTTTCTAATACCCTGCGGGTTTTATCGTTTTGTTGCTGTTGATTACAGTAGTGGCGTTGTCTTGATAAAACTTGAGCCTGTTCTAGTTTGTCAGTAAGAGCAGATGTCGCCAGAGCAATTTTACAATGTACGGCTAAATATTGTTGCACCCTCTCCAGAAAAAGTCCTTCTTCTTCAGCATTATGGGGATGTACAAACAAACAGAACCCAGAGAAAATATTACCCCATGCGGGTAATGCGCGAGGCTGGGAAAAATCGATGGCAGGTAAATTTGCCAAAGCCCTAATATAATCAGAAGAAAGAACTCCTTGGCTATTTACGGGGGACAAATCCACAATTGCTGCGCCAATTCCCGCTTGAGTGCCGACTAAATCCACCCCAAATATAGGTAGATCGTAATTGAGACGGGGAAACATGACACAATGTAAAATATCAAGGCGATCGCCTACTTGAGCTAACTCTAAATGTAGCTTGCGAAATTGAGTGGTTTGATAGCAACGATTTTCGATAATTAATTTCTCTTCTGCCAGATTGCCCTCGACATAACCCAAATCTTCAGGAATGTTATAGGGAGAGAGATTTAAGTCATGCTTCCACTTAGATTCGATCCAGTTTGCCAACTGCTGAATTAAATAGTGCTGACGTTCTCTCAGAGAAAACTTAAATTGAGTAACCATTGGCTCTTGTTATATTTTAAAATTTAAGCAAAATTTAAACAAAATTCAAAGTTAATTTAAAACCATCAATCGTAGGAGCTTGATTAATTAAGCCCCTACAACTTAATTCGTGGAGGAATTAAACTAGGCTTAAAGCTTAGAGCTTAGAGCTTAGAGCTTAAAGCTTTTGTTAAAATCAATTTTGATGATCTTTAGCAGCTTGTTTTTTCTTGTGTCTGGCAGCTTTAGTTTCTTCAGGTGCTTCAGAATTATCCTTATGCTCCTGTTGCTTCAAAGCTTCGAGAGATTGAATACTGACAATAGTTCCCCCCATTTTGCCAATCCGCTGCATTTCTTCATTCATGCGATTATAGGGAACAGAAACAAAAGTACTGCCACTGTTACGAAATGAATAGCTATTGCTATCATTATCTTGGCTTTGCTTTAGTCCCGTAACTTCATACACAAAAATACGATTGTTTGATGATGAACTCGAACGACCGCTAATTACTGATTTTCCTAACATTGTCTTAAGCTCTCCTTTAAGCTAAGGTAACGCTGGCAACCTTTCCACCCATTTTGTTGATCTTTTTCAACGTGGGGGTAAGTTTATCGTAAGGCACTAAAATAGCTCGACTAACCCGACGCACTTTAGGGTATCTGGGTAAATTCATTGCCGATATTTCAACGCGATAAATACGATTATCTTGATTGGCAGTTCTAAATGCTTTATTGGGAGCATTTCCTTGACTAGATTCTTGATAAGCCCAGCCGACTCCTCCCCCTGAAGGTGCTACCACCGCAGAAACACTATTAAGAGCCAGATCTTTGGCCAAGCGAGATGCTGTGCCTGCTACCTGAGCGCGATCGCTATTAGCATAACCTCGGTATAGTTGGAACATACGGGTAAAACCAACTATTTTCTGCGATGGTTGAGTCGCAAAACCGATGTAATAGGGAACTATATTGTCACCAAAGCTGGCTTCATATTCAGCGGAGTCGATATAGTCGTCGATATCTGCCTCATAACCCTTATTTTGATAAAGATCGAGGTGATAAATCACTTCAGACTCGTCATAGGCTGCTCGACCTAATAAATGCTTGAGATTTAACTCAATCACCCTAGTTTGAAAATTGTCATAAAAGAACTTAGTCTTATATAACTCTGATTTAGCTACTGCTCGGACAAATTCCCGTACCGTCAATGAACCATTACACAGTAAAGATTCTGTAGCGGTTAAACGCTCAGACTGCATAATATAATCGTTACCCAAAACTTGCCGATAAACAGCCTTAATTACCGCCTGAGCATCGTCTTGAGTATAGTTAGGACGTAACTCTAAAGGTGCGCGATCGCTAAAAGCAGAAACCCCTAAACGAGAGGCTGCTGTTGTAATTGCCACTTACTATTCTCCTAATAATTATCTTAAATTAAGCTTAAATTAAGCGTTGGTAAGGCTAAGAATACGACTACCCTGCTTATTCAGCTTTTGCATGGTTGCTGAAAGTCTTTCGTAAGGAACGATATACTCTTGCATACTACGACGTACTTGAGGCGTGCCGATTGTGCCTTTAGTTACTCGCAATCGATATAAGTCACCTCTTTCAGTGGTAGTTGTTCCAGACAAAGAGCCATTACCCCCAGGACTTTGAACGGGAGTTGCCATATTACGGGCTAAATCGTAGGTTAAACGAGGGCTACCAGTGTTGCCTTGGGCGCGATCGCTATTGGCATAACCTTGATAAAGCTGGAACATACGGGTAAAACCGACAGTTTTTTGCCCCGCTTGGGTGGAAAAACCTCGATAAAAAGGAACAATATGCTCGCCAAAGCTTTGCGTATATTCTTCAGAATCGATATAAGAATCAATATCTGCTTCAAAACCTTGATTTTGGTATAAATCTAGATGCTCAACAATTTCTGTTTCATCGTAAGGCGCACGACCAAGTAAATGTTTAAAGTTCAACTCGATGGTACGGGGATGATAGTTGTTATAAAAGAATTTTGTCTTATAAAGTTCTGATTTTGCTACCGTTCTGACAAATTCACGAACTGAGATCGAACCATCTCCCAACAGAGATTCGGCACTAGTCAGACGTTCTGATTTCATCAAATGGTCGTTGCCTAACACATGTCGATACACGGCGGCGATCGCTACTTTAGCTTCTGACTTAGTCCAGTTAGGGCGCAGTTCGACGCGATTTGTCTCGTCAAAGGCAGAAATTCCCAAGCGAGATGCTGCTGTAATTGCCATTGATTAACTCCTAAATTTTCTTATTATGTGGCTAAAAAAATTGCTTAGAATTGCAGTTGACCATTAAACAAACAAGAAGAGCTTCAATAGTCATCTGCGATTCCAAGCTACTAGAAAACTCTAGCTAAGAGCGTTAATTGCGTACTCAATATAAGAATTGGCTTCTACCGCAGGATCACCACTTAACCCATGATTAGATCTAATATATTTGAGGGCTTCGACATACCAGCTAGGAGATAATTCAAACGTGGCGTTGATTTCAGCAACTCCAGCAATTAAATAATCATCCATAGGGCCAGTACCACCAGCGACTAAACAATAGGTAATCATGCGTAGATAATAACCAATGTCACGAGCGCACTTAGCTTTACCTTCAGGAGTAGAAGCATAATTTGGCCCTTGCATTTGGGTTGTGTAAGGAAATTTGCTGTAAACAGCTTCTGCTGCGCCTTTAACCAAGCTGTCTGCTTTATTAGTTAATCCTTGAGCAGCTTCCAAACTGGCACTAGCTTGGCGAAAACGACCAAAGGCAGTTTGAATTTCGCTACTGCTTAAAAAGCGACCTTGGGAATCAGCAGCCGATACTGCTTCAGTGATAGGAGTTTTCATGCGTAAAATACCTCTTGTTTTAAATTTTTACTATGTGTCTAAAAAATGGATTTGCGTTGAAGTTAATTAGCCGACAGACGCTGCTGCGCGATCAAAATAGCTAGATACTTCAGACATCAAAGAACTACAATCTCCTTGAGTTACGCCATTTTTGTCGTTAGCGATCGCGATCGCCGCAGCTTTCATTTTGCTCACAGCTTCTGCTACAGAACCACCGGGAACTCCCAAAGCGACATAAGTTTCTCTTAAACCATTTAAGCAACGGTCTTCTAAAACACTGCCATCACCAGAAAAAGTGGCATAGGTGACATAGCGCAAGATAATTTCCATGTCTCTTAAACAAGCAGCCATGCGACGGTTGGTATAAGCGTTACCACCAGGGGCAATTAACTGAGGTTGTTCGGCAAACAAAACACGAGCAGCATTGGCGACAATAGCGGAAGAATTACCAGTGATGCGGTTCACTACATCCATGCGTTTGTTGCTCTCAGCCACCATATTTTTTAGTGCCTCGAACTGACCTTGATTGAGATAATCGCCTCTAGCATCGGCTTGGGAAATTACTCTGGTAAATGCGTCAAACATCAATATTTCTCCTGAATCTTAAGATTTGCACCAAATGGATGATTGGGAAAACTGATCCCTAACTTGCGCTCAAAAACTGCATTTATCTCGATCTAAATACCTAAATAGTTAAATCCAGGTTATAATACTTTGCCCTACCTAAATAGCGAGCAAGCTTTTAAAAGTTAGGAGATTCAGTGACATTTGGATACTGTTCATTCAACCAAAGTCTTTGTGCAATTTTTGTGCAATGGCACTGAGATAAAATGAAGTTTTATTGGTTTTTGTAACAAACGATTCATTATTTTTCAGAAAAATCAATTACCTCAATCATTCGCCATTAGTGAGATCGCATTTTATTCCAGTCCCAATGAAGGTTATGGAGACTTGCGATCGCTTACTGAATTATCTATCTAAACAGATTCTCGCTTCCAAGGAGCAAACCAAGGTAGTAAAAGCAAACCAGGTAGGGCTGCAAACAAAGTAAACAAGAAAAATCCTGGCCAGCCTATTTCTTTGGCTAAAAATCCAGCAGGGGCAATCAAAATATCCCGACTAAAAGCCATCAAACTGGATAAAAGAGCAAATTGTGTGGCGGAAAAGCGTTGATTGCACAAACTCATCATAAATGCGACAAAACCTGCTGTTGCTAATCCTGAACATAAGTTCTCGACATTAATTGCCACAACCATAAACTGATAATTGTGTCCTAACTGTGCCAAGATAAAATACACAAAATTACTAAAAGCTTGCAAGAAACCAAAGATCCACAAAGAACGATTAATCCCGACACGACTGAGAATTAATCCGCCGAATAATGTACCCACAATCGTGGCGATTAATCCCATTCCTCCTTGTATTGCACCTATATCTGTTTGAGTAAAACCAATTTGAAGTAAAAACGGAGTCACCATATTATTTACTAAGGCATCTCCTAGTCGATAAAGAATAATAAAAATTAGAATCAAAAAGCTTTTGACTACCCCCAAACGTTGAAAAAAGTCTTGAAAGGGCTGAACAATAGCTGCTACTAAATTAGTCGGGGGCTGATCTTGTAAAATCGGTTCTGGTGACCAGATAGAAAATATAACATTTAAGGCCATTAATCCCGCCAGACATAAATAGACTCCTTGCCAAGAAATCCGATCGGCTAAAACCAGTGCCAATCCGCCTGTAATTAATAAAGCAATACGATAGCCTAAGACTCCTACCGCAGCACCTGCACCCGTTTCCCAAGGTTCTAAAATATCAGTACGATAAGCATCAAAAGCAACATCTTGACTAGCACTCAAAAAAGCAATGATCAATGCATTGATAGCGAGTAATTGGAGACTTTGTTTTGGTTGTTGAAAAGCCATTATAGCGATCGCAATTGTTAAGCCGATCTGGGCAATCACTAACCAACCTCGCCGACGACCAAAAAACGGCGGAATGTAACGATCTAAAAAAGGCGCCCAGAGAAATTTGATCGAATAAGGCAGTGCAACTAAACTCAGTAAACCGATCGAAGCTAAATCCACCCCCTCTACCGTTAACCAAGCTTGTAAAGTTCTACTGGTTAAAAATAGAGGCATCCCCGATGAAAAACCCAACAAGAGCAAGGCTAACATTTTGCGACTTTGAAAAACTTGCAAAGGAGACTTGTTTGTTTTCATAGGTTCAAAGGAATGGCTATTACCAGAAAATTAGTTAAGTTAACAAGCTATTTATAACGCGATTTTTTAAAAGAGTAAGCTAACCCTCAACTAATGACATCACAGCCAAATCTTTAAAAAACTTTCAACTAAATACTGTTGCATAGTCGCGGGCAAAATCTTCAAAACTGCGCGGTGTTTTGCCGATCGCATCCTGCACTCCCGACGAGATCGCTGCTGCTTCATTGCGCTGATAATGAGCATAATCCTCTATTAGTCCCTCTGCTTGCCATACTGGTAAACCAACGCCGAGCAACATATCATGCATCTGTTCGGGTGAGATATTGACAAAGGCAATCTGACGACCTAAAGCGACGGATAAACATTCTGCCATCTCGGTATGCGTCAACGCTTGCGGCCCAGTGAGGTCATAAATCTTCCCCTCATGACCAGTTTCGGTCAAGGCAGCTACAGCTACATCCGCAATGTCACGAATATCTACTATGCTTACTTTTGTGTTGTCTATCGCTGCGTAAAAAGCGTTTTGGGTCGCGATCGTTGAGCGAAAGTTTAACAACCCCTGCATAAAGAGGTTAGGACGCAGAAAGGTGTATGCCATCTTAGAGGCTTGAATTGCAGCTTCGACTGCTGCATGGTAGCGCAAAAAGCGTACAGGTGAGTTAGCATTGGCTGCAAACTGCGACAGTTTGACGATATGCTTAACCCCACTTTGTTCGGCCGTTTTAATAAACGCGAGTTGTTGTGCTTCAGCACGTTCTGATGAGTTGGTCAGCAAAAACCCCCGTTCTACACCTTCTAAGACACTCAGCATTGTTTCTGGGCGATCGAAGTCCCCTTCTACAATTTCGATGTTTGGCAGCGAGCTAATTGCACTTGCGCGATCGCGATCGCGAACCATGGCGCGGGCTTGTATATTTCCTGCTGACAGTCGCTTGAGAACTTCTAGACCGTTGTTTCCAGTTGCACCAGTTATTAAAATCATCTAGATATTACTCCTTATAGTGTCTTAACTTGTCTACTTATTTTATTAATTCTTTATTTGTGAATAAACAAAATTGGTAAAACTATTTTCATTGAGTTTGTGCCAAGCAGAAATGCGATCGCGGAATTGTTGCCACTCTTGATACACTGCTTTAAAATCAGGATCTTTGGCAGCAAATTCGTCATAGAGAGCAAAAGAAGCTTTTTCTGCTGCTTGGAGAATTTCTTCACTATAAGGACGTAGTTGCACACCAATATTTAAGAGACGTTGCAAGGCTTGATTATTACGAGCATCATAACGAGCCAACATTGTCGCGTTAGATTCATAAGCGGCAGTTTTAATTGCTTCTTGATATTGAGTCGGCAGTTTATTCCATTCATTTAAGTTAATTTGCAACTCAAAAGTCGAGCCTGGTTCCCACCAACCTGGATAATAGTAAAACTTGGCTATTTTATTCAGTCCTAATTTTTCATCATCATAAGGGCCAACCCATTCACTAGCATCAATTGCACCAGTTTGCAGTGCTTGAAAAATTTCCCCACCACCGAGAGTTTGCACGGTTACACCTAATTTAGCCATTACCTGTCCACCCAAACCAGGAATGCGCATCTTTAAACCTTTAAGATCGTTGAGGGTAGAAACCTCTTTCCTAAACCAGCCTCCCATCTGCATTCCACTATTACCCGCAGGAAATTGGATTAAATTAAATTTTTTGGCATAAATCTCTTGTAGTTTGGCTAAACCCCCTCCTTCATATAACCAGGCATTTTGCTGTTGAGCAGTTAAACCAAACGGAACAGTTGTACCAAAAGCTAAAACAGGACTTTTGCCAATGTAATAGTAAGATGCTGTATGTCCGCATTGAACTGCACCCTGAGACACCACATCCAAAACTTCCAAAGGAGGCGCAACTTCACCCGCAGCACGGGGGCTAATTTTAAACTTACCTCCAGTTAAGGCTGCAACACGATCTGCCAAAACCTGCGCTCCCCCAAAGATAGTATCGAGAGAGGGAGGCCAACTAGTTGCCATTTGCCATTGAAGATCGGGTAAATTAGCTATATCTGATTTTTCTTTTTCTGTTGAGGCTGGGTTTTGTTGATTTTGACAGCCGCCAACAATTGCTACTCCCCCAGCAGCAATTACCCCAGAAGAGACAGATTTAACTACAGATCGACGTTTCATAACATATTCCTCACACTTACTTAAAACAGTTGACAGATATATTGGCACTCTCTGGGGAAGAAAAGACAGATTCTGAAAAGATTTTTATTAATTTGTGAACTACTTTGTCTGTGATATGAATAGAATTAGTTTAGATAATCAGCAAGTAACTATCCAGATATTTGGTTGGGATAAGCTTTGGTCTTTCAAAAGAAAAGTGATTTTTGACCAGAATAATATTATCCAAGTATTTAAATACGATAAAAGCATTTCACCTCCTTGGCTGAAAAGTCTTGGTACAGCAATTCCTGGGATAATTATTGCTGGAACTTATCAAAATTTTAAAAATCGCCAAGAATTTTGGTCTACCCGTTTTAACGGCAATACTATCGCCATCGATTTACAACGAGAAAAATATAATCGTGTAGTTTGTGATTTACCCCAGGATCAATCTGTCGATGAATGGATAGCGAAGTTGACTATTAATTAGAGTAAATTAACGATCAGACTTCTCTATAGCAGCTTGGCGCTTTGACTCGAACCGAAATCGCCATTTTTCATCAATTTCTGTAGCTAATTCGTATAAAGAAATAGTTTGGTGTTCAAAATCTTTAGCTAGTTTTAGAAGTTTTAACCAAGTTTTTTCATCTGGTAATTGTTTCACTATTGATGTCTCAATTCCAACTCGCTATAGACTAGCAAAATTTTTGCCATTAATCTCGCAGATCTGATTTTTGGTTCATCACCTTGCGCCTTGAATCCAAACGAACTCTCCATTTTTCATCAATTTCTGTCGTTAGATCGCACAAAGCTTGAGCCTTCTTTTCTGCATCTCGCGCAAGTTCCAGAAGTTTTAGCAAAGTTTTCTCATCTGGTAGTTGTTTCATTGTAATTCTTGTAGGTGAGCGATAATTCTTCTAACACTTATTTTAACTTCTAAAATTTTACCCAACTCCGTTCCTAAATCTTCACCAGCTTCCAAAATTTCAGAGCTAGTTACATCATTACTGGAAATACGATTAACAGTAATATTTATTCGTCGTTTAGAGATTTCTACAAAGAGAAGAAAGTTATTAAGAGAAGCAAAAAACTGAATCAGTATGAAATTATCTGGAAAGTTAGACAAAATAGGTCGAACTAAATTTAAACCTTCTGTAGCTTCTCTCTCAATTTCCTTTAACTCCCGATCTAAACGATCGACAAGAGACTGAATTTCTGATGGAATAGGCATTGATACTCAAATCTAGCAATATACAAAGTGCGATCGCAGCAATAATAATAACCGATCGCCAATCGAGGAAATGCTATATCTACAATTGAACTCGCCAATTCTTGGGTAAAATTAGTTACTTATTTAAAAATTTAATGATGAGAAATTCCCAAATGCGATCGCTACTCAAGATTGCCAATGCGATCGATAATCTTACAGAAAAGCTTGGCTGGTTGCTTAACTGGTTGGTTTTATTAACTGTCGGCGTGGGTTTTTATAACGTTATAGCTCGTTATTTAGGACGTTTTATCGGGGTGCAGTTATCATCGAATGCCTTAATTGAGCTTCAGTGGTATTTATTTTCGATCCTTTTTTTAGCAGGATTTGCTTATATTCTCAAGCACGGGGATAATGTACGGGTTGATTTTTTATACTCTAATTTCAGTTTGAAACAGCGATCGCTGATTGACTTTTTAGGTACAGTTTTATTTTTAATTCCTTTTTGTGCGATCGGTATCTGGGTTACATTTAATCCAGTTTTGCAATCTTGGGGATATTTACCCGATGGCAGTTGGGGGAGTTGGGAAATTTCCCCCGATGCTAATGGCTTGCCCCGCGCTCCAATTAAAACTATGATTCCTGTTGGTTTAGGGTTATTGCTCCTGCAAAGTATCTCTCAAGCGATTAAGTATTTAGCTGTTTGGTTGGGATATGAGCAAGTATCCGACCGAATAAATTTAGAAACTTCCGAGCATACTAATATTGAATAAGCTGTCAGGTATTTACAGCAGTTTTCGATTGAGTAGACACATTAATTTATTGAAGTAATGGGTAATGGGTAATGGGTAATAGGTTCTATCCAACTGAAATTCGCTGTAATTTGTTGATTGAGATTGACGGGGAGATAGGGAAATAGTTTATTGTTTCAGATCATAATACACAATTTAAATGCGTACAAGCTTAGGAGAAAAGGATGGGCTTTGAGTGGCTAGCAATTGCAATGTTTTTGGGCTTCTTCATCATTTTGATGAGTGGTTATCCTGTTGCCTTTTCTTTTGCTGGTACGGCGATCGTTTTTGGCTTGATTGGGATGGCAGTAGGCGCATTTGATATTCATCGACTATTGCTGTTGCCCAATGTTTGGTTTGGCACGATGTCTAACTTTACGCTACTGGCTATTCCCTATTTTGTCTTTCTCGGTGCAATTTTAGAAAAATCAGGCTTGGCTGAAGAATTATTAGAAACTATTGGGATTGTTTTAGGCAGATTGCGGGGTGGACTTGCCTTAGCAGTAGTTTTAGTCGGAACTGTTCTAGCTGCAACCACAGGAGTAGTAGCAGCGACGGTGATTGTCATGGGAATGTTATCTTTGCCCATTATGCTACGGTATGGCTACGACAAAGAACTAGCTTCAGGAGTAATTGTCGCATCGGGAACTTTGGCTCAATTAATTCCCCCTAGTATAGTTTTAGTGATCCTCAGCGATCAAATTGGGGTTTCTGTAGGGGATTTATTTTTAGGCGCATTAATCCCAGGTTTGATGCTTTCAGGGGCTTATATGCTCTATATAATCGCTTTGGCGATCGTTAAACCCGAACTAGTGCCAGCCTTACCTGCCGATTTGCCGATTCCTAAAGGTATTGATTTAGTGGCACAAGTAGTCAAAGCGGTTGTACCAGCATTATTGTTAATTTTTGCAGTTTTAGGCAGTATTTTCTTTGGTCTAGCTACCCCTACAGAAGCAGGAGCGGTAGGAGCGGTAGGAGCTTGTCTCTTGGCAGCACTAAACAAACGTCTGACTCCGCAACTTTTAACCAATGCAGCACACTCTACAGCCATTATTACTGCTTTGGTCTTAATGATTTTATTTTGTTCTTCTTTTTTTAGTTTGGTATTTGATGCCCTGGGAGGCAAAACTTTGATTACTAGTCTCCTAACTAGTGTACCTGGAGGCTATCTAGGATTTCTAATTGTCAGTAATTTAGCAATTTTTGCTTTAGGAGTATTCCTCGAATTTATTGAAATTTGTTTTATTGCGATGCCGTTATTCGTTCCTGCTGCACAGGCTTTAGGAATCGATATGGTTTGGTTTGGCGTGGTAATGGCAATTAATTTGCAAACTGCTTTTATTTCTCCCCCCGTCGGATTTTCTTTGTTTTATCTCCAAAGTGTTGCGCCTAAAGAAATCAGTACCATTGAAATTCATAAAGGTGCAATTCCTTTTATGGTTTTACAATTTATCGTTTTAATTATTGTGATTGCTTTTCCCCAAACAGTACGCTGGTTAGTCGATCTTTCGGCAGTTACAGGAGCAACATAAAGAGAAATAGTACTACCTACTCTATAGTTGGTAACATAAACAATAAATATAAACTAACTGTTTTATCCCTATCCTGACCCAGTATGACTACTGACTTTCTCGGCCATCTTAATCCTTCCCAACGCCTTGCTGTAGAGCATTATTGTGGCCCAATGTTGGTAGTTGCAGGGGCAGGTTCGGGCAAAACCAGAGCATTGACTTATCGTATTGCTAACTTGATTCGTAATCGTCAGGCAGATCCAGAGCATATTTTGGCGGTTACCTTTACCAATAAAGCTGCACGGGAGATGCGGGAAAGAATTGAATATATTTTCGCCACGGAGTTAGCCTTAGAACAGCATGGTCAACGGCTGGAGTTTTTAAGTGAGTACGAGCAAAAAACATTAAAGTCTAGAGTATACAAAAGGACGACTAAAAAGCTGTGGATTGGTACTTTTCATAGTCTGTTTGCTAAGTTATTGCGCTTTGATATTAATAAGTATCAGGATGAGCGGGGGCGTACTTGGAAGCGGAATTTTTCTATATTTGATGAGTCGGATGTTCAGAGTTTATTTAAAAATATTGTTACCAAGGAATTAAATTTAGATAGTAAGAAATTCGATCCGCGCAAGATTCGTTACGCCGTGAGTAACGCCAAAAACCAGGGTTTGACTCCCAATGATTTAGCCAAACAAGATCCTGGTTATCGTGGTCGCGTGATCTCAGAAATTTATAATGAGTATCAATCTAGGTTAGCTGCCAACAATGCCTTAGATTTTGATGACTTGATTTGGGTTCCTGTCAAACTATTTCAGCAGAACGAATCTATCCTAGGCTATTGGCATATGCAGTTTCAGCATATTTTAGTAGATGAGTATCAGGATACTAACCGCATTCAATACGATCTAATTCGCTTGCTGGCAACTAATGGTGAGACTAATAAAAAAGAGTGGAATTGGAATAGGCGATCGCTTTTTGTGGTGGGAGATGCGGATCAATCGATCTATTCTTTCCGTCTGGCTGACTTTACCATCCTGTTAGATTTTCAGCAGGATTTTGGGGATGGTTTGCCCGATGAAGATACCCGCACCATGATTAAGCTAGAAGAAAACTATCGTTCCCGTGAGAATATTCTGCAAGCAGCCAACCATTTAATTGCTCACAACAGCCAGCGTATTGATAAGGTTCTCAAACCAACCAGAGGAGTAGGAGAACAAATATTTCTCTATAAAGCCGATGAGGAACAGCAAGAGGCGCGCTTTGTCGTGCAGCAGATGAAGCAGATTAAGGAAAACAACCCCGAAATAGATTGGGGTGACTTTGCGATTTTATATCGCACCAACGCTCAGTCTCGTCCTTTTGAAGATTTACTACTACACAATAATATTCCCTACAATATCGTCGGCGGTTTAAAGTTTTACGATCGCAAAGAAGTCAAAGATGCGATCGCTTATTTACGCATTATTGTTAATCCTGAAGATACCGTAAGTCTGCTGCGAATTATTAATACTCCCCGTCGGGGTATTGGTAAGACTACTATGGACAGGCTGATGGATGCTTCTCAACAGATGGGTATTCCCCTCTGGGAAATAGTTAATGATGAAACCTCCGTAAACACGATGGGGGGACGCGCTGCTAAAGCTCTAAATCAGTTTGCACACATGATTCAAGAGGCTAAAGATCAGCTAGACAATTTGACGGCGACAGAAGTATTGAGCTACATCATGGAACAGTCGGGTTACGTCAAAGAATTACAGCAGCAGGGAACAGATGAAGCCGATAATCGGATTGCCAACATCTACGAGTTATATAATGCGGTGCAGCAGTTTCAGGAAGATAACGAGGAAAATAGTTTAGAAGCATTTCTCGCCAGCGCCTCTCTTTCCTCAGATTTAGATGATTTAAACGAAAAACAGCAAAAAGTCTCGATGATGACGCTTCACGCTGCCAAAGGTTTAGAGTTTCCTGTAGTTTACTTGGTTGGTATGGAACAGGGTTTATTACCCCACAACAGAACTTTAAACGATCCGTTGGAAATCGAAGAAGAACGTCGTTTATGTTACGTTGGCATCACCCGCGCTCAAGAACAGCTATTTTTAACCTACACCAGAGAGCGTCGTCTGTGGGGCAATAGAGAACCTGCGGTATCTTCTCAGTTTTTACAAGAGCTTCCAGAAGAGTTAATTGATAGCAACATCAACGTAGCCAGCTCCCATCGTACTCGCATTCGTGCAGAAAGAACCTCTCAAGCGATAGATATCGACTGGAGCGTAGGCGATCGCGTTTTACATCATGAATTTGGTGCAGGAGAAATTACCCATGTTCTAGGCAGTGGTAAGAAAGCCACCTTAGCCGTCAAATTTCTGAGTATGAATGTGACGAAGATTATTCCTAAAATTGCGCCGATGGAAAAAGTGGAATAGGACTTTTATGAGGTTGAACTGGAAGCTTTCGCCTACACTCTATCTCATGATTTACGCAATCCAGTTAGATCAAGTATGGATAATGACTTTAAATAGAGTGATTCTCCAAGTCCCCAAGTCCCCGACGCGAAGGACGGACGCGCCAGCTAATCCTTTAGGACGAGCTTGCGAGCTAATGGTAAACCATACCGCTTCGCATATCCTTTAGGGCTAGTCCTAAATTAAAACATTTAACTGTTTATCCGAACCTAATATTAGTGGATTGCGTGGTTTCAGTGAAATCCTACAAGTCAAATATTCCCAGAAGCTAGACCACGAGGGGCAAGACTTTATTGCTCAAATTCAAAAGGCAGTTCAACGCATTAACGCTCAAATAGAAGGAATGCTTGAACTACATCGTGCCAAGCATGTAGAAATTAAATTGCAGACTGTCGATCTTAGTATCATCGCCAGTGAACCAGAGCGCTCTGTGGAAGTTGCGATCGCAGAATCTATAACTGCTTATGGAGATCCTGTATTGTTGCAAGTTGTTTTAGAAAACTTACTCTCTAACGCTTGGAAATATTCGGCTAAGATCATTCATTCGCGGATTGAATTTGGTTATCTCAAAAATTCTGCTGTCTTTTATGTTCAGGACAATGGTGCAGGATTTGATATGAAACAAGCAGATGATTTATTCCTCCCCTTCAAGCCTTTGCATTCCAACAAAGAGTTTGTGGGTACTGGGATTGCTCTGGCTTCAGTCGCTCGAATAATTGCTAGACACTCAGGAAAGATTTGGGCAAAATCTTCCCCTAATCAAGGTGCAACCTTCTCCTTCACTCTGTCCACTGTTAGCTGCGTAATCTAAAGGTATTTTTACAGGTATTTCCCTTCAGTATCAGGGCTTTCCATCCGTGGTAAACCCATGCTATAGTTACGCACTCTTGCACCCAGGTTATAGCTAAGTTCACCATTAAGCAATAAAGAGCGAATAAAATGCTCTAAATCTGAACCAATACGACGCAGATTATATTCACTCAAATCTTCGCCATTATTTTGTTCTACCAATGCATCAAACTGACGATAAACCTTCTGTAAAGTGTCTTCATTCCAGCTAAACTCATTGTCTGGGTCAATATCTAGAGTTAAGACTCGATCGCTTGGGATTAACTCATTGCCCTTGACTTCGGCACTATAGAGACGGACATGACGGGTAGTTGATTTTACAAGCATAGTAACAGTACCTAAGGAATAATTTTGTGAATGCAGGGAGTTAGGGAGTTAGGGAGTTGGGGAGTTAGGGAAAGTAAAGTTGACTTGTGATCCCCATATCCCCATATCCCTAATCAACAAGAGTGCGTAACGTCAGTTACTAATTACTTTATGAATTCCCACCTTATTATCGTAAATTACTTATAAGCTTTAATGCACTCTTCAACTAGAGGGGTAACTGCATCAACGTCTTTCCAGCCTTGGATTTCGGTAACTTTCTTTTCCAAGTTTTTGTAAGTTCTGAAAAATTCGGCAATCTCTTCTAAGCGATGAGGCGCAATATCTTTTAAAGACTTAACTTCATTGTAACGAGGATCTTCGGCTGGAACACAGAGAATTTTTTCATCGCGATCGCCACCATCAATCATCAACAGCATCCCAATCGGTCGAGCAGCAATTACACAGCCAGGAAAAGTTGGCTCATCCATCATTACCATACCATCTAAAGGGTCGCCATCATCAGCTAAAGTATTGGGGACAAAACCATAGTCGTAAGGATATTTAACTGAGGCAAATAAAACGCGATCTAAGGCAAAAGCGTTCATGTCTTTGTCAAATTCATACTTGTTTTTACTCCCACCAGGAATTTCAATTAGAACATTAATGATGCCAGGTTTAGGCTGAGCAGGAATAAGAGATAAATCCATAAAATTCTCCAAATACTAATTGATTTATTTACAACAATGATTAAGCTGAGTTACTTAGAACCCAATCAAACCGCCATGAAAATTTTACCTGATTAACTAACCAAATCTAAATAAATCTAAATCCAATTTTGGGCGTGACTATTTCTAATTGCTTCTAATTTGAGTAATATTTCTTTTTGGCGATCGCCTTCTACTTTAGTTAATCTTGTACAGTAAATTAAAGAAGATGAGCTACTTCAAACAAATATGGTTAACCTTGGTTCACTTCCTTTGACAACTGCTACTAATCCTGACGATAGTTTCGCTATTACGATTGCACCCTTATCTTTGACAGAAGTATACGAATTGGCAGATGATGCAGCTAACGGCGCTGTGGTGGTTATGAGTGGGACGGTGCGTAACCAAACCGAAGGCAAGGCTGTCGAATATCTTGAATATCAAGCTTATCAACCAATGGCGATCGCTGTCTTTCAGGCGATCGCTGCTCACATCCGTAACCAATGGCAGGATACTAACCGAATTGTGATTCATCATCGGGTAGGTAAACTCAAAATTGGTGAGATTAGCGTGATTGTGGCGGTAGGTTGTCCTCATCGTGGGGAAGCTTTTGCTGCCTGTCGTTATGCGATCGACACTCTAAAACATAATGCACCCATCTGGAAAAAAGAGTTTTTCCGCGAAGATGACGGCACATCTCACAGCACTTGGGTATCTATTGGCGCTTGCGAAGAGTAATTATAATCGCTTTGAAGCTAAATCTGGGAAAATATTTCTGCTTTGATTCATTTACTGACTGGGTTTTAAGACTCCTAATATCATAATGGTTTGATACAGTCAGGACGATCATTTTTTGGACTATTGACCGTTTTACTGACTTGGTGCATTTGCAGTTCGATTTCTGGCAAGGATTCAATTAATTCTTTTCTTCCATCAAGCTCTCCCAACCAAAGATCGTAATACTCCGATGGTATAATCACTGGCATTCTATGATGAACTTCAGCAATCACGCTTTTAGCCTCAGAAGTTAGAATCGTACAGGATAAAAGCTGTTCTTCTGTCTCAAGATTGCTCCAAGTTTCCCAGATGCCAGCGATCGCGAACAAAGGTTTATCTTGATAGAAGTAGTAAGGCTGTTTGCCCTTCGACCACTCATAAAATCCAGACACGGGAATCAAACAGGGACGCTTTTTAAAACCATCTCTAAAACTGGGTTTTTCTTCAACTGTTTCCACACGAGCATTAATTAGATTACTCTTCCAAGTATCCAGACTCTTGACCCAACTGGGAACTAAACCCCATTTCACTAGATCGAGAAAGCGTTGATTTTTTTCATTTTGCTTGATTATTAAAATCGATTGTGACGGAGCAATATTATATCGAGAGGAAATAGATTGATTCACTTCCACTTTAAATTGTTGAGCTAAATCAAATGCTGTTGTATCGAGAGTAAATCGTCCACACATAGCTAATCAAATGTAAATAACGACAGTAACTCCATCTAGTATAAAAATACTGTTAGCTTAATGAATCTAACGATTGGCTGGAGTTTCACTACTCAAGCTGGTAGACCTCGTAAGAATCAGAAGACAACCAGCCGTTATTACTAAATTTAAACTCGTTTAAGTCTTAATCAGGAGCGCGATCGCTATAAAGTAAAATTTACGAATCGTTACAATATCCCAAATCGGCAGCAAATACAACTAATTTAATTACTTAATCTTGGCACAAGTTTGATTGGCAACCTTGGCTTCTTCTGTGGCAGATGTTGTAAGCAGAGAATGCTCGCGCAAACGATCGCAAGCTAGTTGTAACCAAGTTGAAAAATTACCCCCCTGCCATAACCGTATTGTAGTATCCCAACTGCCACTGACAATTTTTTGCCCATCAGGACTAATGGCAACAGAACTGATTGGAGTTTCATGTCTTTGTAATGGTTGACCGATCGCTTTGCCTTGTTTGTCCCATAATCGTAGCGTGCGATCGCGACTACCACTCACTATGTATTCTCCATCAGGACTAAAAGCAACTGAGGTAACAGCACTGCCATGTCCGATAAAAGGCTGACCGATCGCTTTACCTTGTATATCCCACAATCGTAGCGTGCGATCGCGACTGCCACTAACTATGTATTCTCCATCAGGACTAAAAGCAACTGAGTTGACTATATCTGGATGTCCGTCCCAGGATTGACCGATTTGGTTGCCTTCTAGATCCCACAGCCGAATCGTCTTGTCGTTACCACCACTGATAATTTGTTGCCCGTCGGGACTAAAAGCAACGGAGAAAACAGCCGTCTCATGCCCGATAAAAGGTAGAGCGATCGCCTTGCCTTGTTTATCCCACAATCGTAGAGTGCGATCGCGACTGCCACTAACTATGTATTCTCCATCAGGACTAAAAGCAACGGAGGTGACAGCGCTACTATGTCCTTTAAAAGAATCACCGATTTGGTTGCCCTTTAGATCCCACAACCGAATCGTCTTGTCGTTACCACCACTGATGATCTGTTGTCCATCGGGACTAAAAGCAACGGAAGTGACAACTTTATCATGCCCGATAAAAGGCTGACCGATTTGATTGCCCTTTAAATCCCACAACCGAATCGTCTTGTCATTACCACCACTGATGATCTGTTGTCCGTCGGGACTGATGGCTACAGCTAAGACTTTATCCTGATGTCCTACTAAAGTGCGATCGCCTAGGAAATCGGCTTTCTTCCACAATCGAACTGTACTATCTTCGCTACTACTAACAATAGTTGCCCCATCAGGACTAAAGGCAACAGAATAAAGATAATATTCGTGTCCGATTAGCGGTTGACCGATTTGATTGCCTTTTAGATCCCACAACCGAATCGTTTTATCATCGCTGCCACTTAAAATATATTTTCCATCAGGGCTAAAAATAACTGAACGGACAAAATCTTCGTGTCCAATAAAGGATTTGCCGATCGCATTACCCTTTTGATCCCACAATCGGATCGTATTATCGGCACTACCACTGGCGATCGTTTTGCCGTCTGGACTAAAAGCGACTGAGAAAACGTGGTCTTGATGACCCACAAAGGGCTGAGCGATAAGATTACCCTGTTTGTCCCACAGCCTAATTGTGTTGTCGTCGCTGCCACTGGCTATATACTGTCCGTCTGGACTGAAGGTAACAAACCAAATTTTCCCTTGATGACCATCAAAGGGTTGACCAATTTGGTTGCCTTTTAGATCCCATAACTTCACTCTGTGATCATCGCCGCCACTGGCTATATACTGTCCATCAGGACTGAAGGCGACTGACAGCACTCTACCCTGATGACTTTTGAAGCGCTGAACGATATTACCCTGTTTATCCCACAGCCTAATTGTGCTAATTGTGTTATCACCACCGCCACTAGCTATATATTGCCCGTCTGGACTGAAGGCGACTGAATGAACAAGACTTTGATGACCCTTAAAGGGTTGACCAATAGGATTACCCTGTTTGTCCCACAAGCGCACTGTCCCGTCATCAGCAGCACTAGCAATAATTTGACCATCAGGACTAAAAGCAGCTGACCAAACTGGACCTTGATGCCCTCTCAAGACATTGCGTTCTATCGGTACGTTGATCGCATCCCGTAAACTAGAGCGTACTTGGGGTAAAATCTGGGCGAAGCGATCGCCAAATCTGTCTCTACTCTCGCCATTAAGGGCTATGGCCTTAACTACCCCCTCTACAGGGTTGACACTCAGCAGATTGCTCGCTTCCTGTGCCTGTTCGCTCAGCTGTAAGATGCTTCTCTGCCGTTCGGCTTGTTGCCACTGCATACCTGCCAAAAGTGTGAGTCCAGCAAAAACGACAGATATGCTAGAAATTGCTATGAGTAGCTTCTTTCTGCGTGCTTCCTCTACATGGAGAAGGCGATCGCCTTCTGCTAGACTGGCATCGATAAATTCACTTTCCTCTGGTCTTAAGCCACCAATGTTTTTAAAAGTATCTTTTTGTCTAAAATCTACCACCTGAGCTAATCGAGAGCCTTTCAAGAGTTCATCCTGAGCTTTAAGCTCATCTTTTGAGCGAATTTTTTGCCACCGTCTTGTCTCACCAGCTAACCAATTTTTGAGAATAATTGCTTCTTTTTCTTCTTCAAGCCAGCATTTTAGCTCATTCCAAGATGAGAGTAAGATTTCATGGGCAATTTCTACAGTTGCCGATTGTTTTAGGGGCTTGCTTTCAATCACTGGCAGTCCTTTTATGCTTGAATATTCGCCACTACTAACATTACTAACCAGCAACTTTTCTTCAATAAATTTATTGAGGATCTTTTCTACTGATTCACCGACAAATTCATCTCGATAAGCCCGTCTGCTAACTGCTTTCCTGACAGAATTGTTGTCAACAATATTTACCAGCTTCAAAAATATTTGCTTGGTAGCTGTCTGTTGGTCTTGGTTCAAATTGCTGTATATTTCGCCGATCCGCTTTTGCAGCGCCCCTCTTATCCCCTCCAACGCTGCATAATTTTTCTTGTTTAAGGTACGGTCTTCGATATTAGGACGACCATCAGCACCGAAAGATTGACATTCACTTTCCCAAAGCAAATTTAGGGTGTACTGCAATAGGGGAAGATAACCTTTTTGTCCTTCAACTTCCTGGATAATTTGTTCAACTAACCCTTTTTCAAACATAACCCCATGCTTAGCTGCTGGTTGCTCGATCGCCTGTCGTAGTTCATCTGGGTACATCTCAGTCACCAGATGAATATTATTTTGATTGGCAATATTACCTAGATCGGGATAGAAACTCAACTGTTCCAGAAAGTCAGACCGCATTGCCAGTATAATCTTGATCGAATTATTACCCGACTTGGCAACTTGAACCAGACCTGAAATAAAGTTTTGGCGTTTGTCTAGATTGTCACAAATAGTGAACAACTCCTCGAATTGATCGACAAAAATGAGCCATCGTTCCCCATCCTGCCTTAAGGTACTAATCACTCTAGCTAGGCTATCTGTCTTTGCTTCCAGGGCAATCTCAGCTTCTGCTTTATTAAAGCTATAGTCCTTTTCTTCGCTGAGTAGACACCGATATAGAGAATCAAAGGGATCTTGATTGGGCGTAAAGATGAAGTCATAAAATGTTTGAGACTCCAGAGATTTCTTCAACTCAGGAATTAACCCAGCACGCACGACAGAGGACTTGCCACTTCCAGAAGCCCCTAACACTAAACTCAAGTTGCTGCGATTCACCGCCTCGAATAATCTGGCAATTAACTTATCTCTGCCAAAAAAGCGCTCTCTGTCTTTAAAGTTAAACCTTTTGAGTCCCTGATAAGGTGAATTTTTATTCAGTTCTCGCTGGGTGACCACCTCAACCGAAGACTGGATGATCTGCGTCTCGATGATGTTCTGAACTGGCGCAAAGGTCAAGTCACGCCCAACGTTAGCATTTTTAACCAAGTTATCTTGTGCTTGAGATAACCTTGTTAAAGCTAACTTATCACCGCACTTCACACAGAACTTTGTGTTGGGAAGATTTTGATGCAGACAATTAGGATTAGGGCATTGGCTCACAACTCGACCTCACCTAGATTGAGTAATCCTCGTCCTATTTTTGCCAAAAGTTGAGACCAAAATAACTTCATGATTCTATTTCCTTAACTCTTGCTTCCGTCTTGAACTGGTTTAAATTCAAAATTTCCACCAACATTTACACCGCTCACCTGGTTGGTTTGAGTTTGATTGATCATCGCCTGTCCACCAGGCTGTTCTTTGATCTGGTCGAGTAAATCTTGAACTAACTTGCGAATCTCAGGGTCATCATTGACCTTAGAGATTTCCACTTCTTCTTGTAATGTGGCTTTGCGCGCTTCCGAGTCTGGCTTCTTTTCTAATTTATCGACGGCATCAACCAGATCGCTTTTGTCGCCAAACTTTTTCTTCATAGCGTCTTTAAGCGCAACATAACAGTCTTTGCACGCATCGTTAGCCAGAGCAACCACAATTGCAGTTGTAATAGGGTCCATTGTTAATTCCTCAATAATTAGTAATGTGTGTAATTTTTAAACGTTATTTAAAAGGCATTTTTGCCAGAGCAATTTAGCCGATAAATTCAAAATTTTTCAGGCCTACGGCATCTGTTTTCAACCAGAAAACGCCACCAGCTTGGGGATACTGAGCTAATACAGCTTCATCCATATCTTTTCTAGCTGTTGTTATGTAAAGCTCATTCAGGTTTAGACCGCCAAATGTGCAAGACGTAACATTAGGAGCAGGGATAGGAATACTTTGCAGCAATTCCCCAGTGTGAGGATTCCAGCGAGTGACTTTAAATCCCGCCCACAATGCTACCCAAATCATGCCTTCTCGATCGATCGCCATGCCATCGGGATATCCCCTTAAGGTATCTGGGATGGTAACTACAACTCTGCGGTTACTAATGTTTCCCGTCTTGAGATCGTAATCGAAAGCAAAAACGTTTTTAGTCGGAGAATCGATCAGATACATCGTCGAATAATCTGGACTCCATCCCATCCCATTAGAAACGGTAAGATCGCCCCATAATCGTCGAACTGTTAGATTGCGATCTAAGGAATATAACGATCCAGCTTCCTGAGCGGCTTCTTCCTCTTGATCTCTATGCATTGTTCCTGCCCAAAAACGCCCAACTGGATCGCATTTACCATCGTTAAATCTATTCGATGGCAGATCACTCTCAGGAGACGCGAGATATGTAAGTTTTTCTGTTTCTAGCTCCAAAGCAGCCAAGCCGTTTTCTAAACCTAAAACAACACCACCTGATTTTCTCGGAACAACGCAACCAACTAATTTTCCTAGTTCGATTGTCCGATTGGTTTTAGTTTCAGGCTGATAAACGTGCAATTGTTTTTTTTCTACATCAACCCAATATAGTAATTGCTTTTCCTGATGCCAACAGGGGCATTCTCCCAGCAAAGCTTGTGATTCAATAATTAATTCTGGTTGAGCAGTCATGACACTCCTTTCTCATTCTGGGCTAAGAGTTTTTTAGTTACAGTCGCTGTAAGACGACAAATCCATTCGCGGGAATGACAACATAAATTTGACCGTTACTAGCAGAGATAGATCCGCTTAAATTGCCGATACTATTGCCCCCATAAGGTTCGGCATCACTGTTAAAAATCTCGCGCCACGTACCATTGACCAGGCGAGAATTCTCGATCGCATATCCCGAGCTAAAAGGACTATTATTGAGACTTGCCACCACTAGCAACTCTTGAGAATTATCCCAGCGCCTAAAAGCGATGATTCGGTTGGCATTGTGAACATGGATGATGTCAATCTGGTGCGATCGCAATCCCGCATGTTCTAACCGCAGGCGAATGATATCCTGATAAAATCTAAACAGCCTCCGACCTTCTCCTTGACGCTCCCCTAAAAGATCTTCCCTGTTACTCAAGAAATCTATGTAGCGGTAAAATCTCTGGGCGCCAATCTCCTCACCCATCATAAACATAGGTGTACCCGCAGCAAGCATCGTCATGCCACAGGCAAAGCGACAACGTGCTTCAGCAATACGGCGAGTTTCTCCAGTCAGGGGGGCGGAATTGACCGCTGCTGAGATAGTTCGTCTAGAGTTTTGCGAGTTACCAGCCTCATCATGAGATTCATGATAGACTACCTTGCGATCTCCAGATGCTGCCAGTGCGCCAGCAAAGTAATCCATTGCCAAGGGTTCGTTGCCACCGTATCCCACCGTCGTAATTAATCTGGCGTACTGTGTTCCTGCTTGAGCATCCCCGACAAGATGGTGGTAAAAACTAGAATACCAAGTGGCATCGAATCCTAAACCGCCATTATCCACAGGCTCGGTAACCCCATCCCAATCGGAATGATCTTCTGCCATCAGCATCACGTCGGGACGAATCAGCTTCATGGTTCGCGTCCATTCTCTGAGGAACTTCGCCCCAAAAACATTGACATTATCAGTTCTCCTGCCATCGGCATGAAGCACATTATATAAATGGATCGAAGCCGTGGCATCGACTCGAAATCCGTCTACGTGAAATTCTTCAATTAAAGTAGCAGCACTACTGATAAACATTTTGCGCACGATCTCCTCATAAAAGCGAGGAGCATAGCCTGTAGAATAGTTATCTATATAACCGCCATCTGGCTGCGGATAGCTACTAGAATTACCCTCATACCAGTAATAAATATTTTGTTCGGGAACGTCCGAGTCGTAAGCCCATTCCGCACGCCCTGCGTCTGGAGAATAGTGATTGTAGACAACATCAAGAATCACCGCGATTCCTTGACGGTGGCAGGTTCTAACAAAATGCTTAAGTTGGTCTCTACCGCCAGCGCTGTATTCCAGGGCGAAGTAGTGAGAAGTTTCATATCCCCAATTAACCTCATCTCTAAATTCAGATAGGGGCAGAAGTTCGATCGCATTTACACCCAAATCAATTAAATACGGTAATAAATCGATCGCATCTTCAAAGTTGCCTGGTCGATTTTGACCACTGCCGAGAGCGCCGACATGGAGTTCGTAGATCACCAAGTCTTCCACACGACGGGGTACGGGGCGATTAGGATCGAATTCGTTTTGCCAGAATTCAGCCTCTGAGATAAATACCTGTTGCGATGAGAATTCCTCCTCAAGCTCTCTAGTTATTGTTTCGGTATCGATGACTACCGAGCAGCTAACCGAGCCGTCAAGCTGCCGATAATCGCCAGAGTAAGGGGGGTGTTCTGGATTGGCAGGGTTAATTCTACCTTTCCCCATCTGACAGCGAGAATAGATATCGGTTTTATAGGCTACCTGTCCGTCTGCTTTAGTTACTCTGAACATATAGGGCAGGCGATCGAAGGCAGTAAAATTAGCTAGAGGTGCTGCGCCATTAGTTTGCCAAGTTCCATCCCCTAGGCGAGACAGTGATAGTCGCGGACGGCTAGTATCCTCTCCCACGCCAGTATCTGCAATGTAACCGCTCGATTGACCGAAGACAACTTCCACATTTCGGGCATTGGGTGCCCACACGGCAAACTGAATCCCTGGTTGAGGTGTGCCATTATAAGATTTTTGCGCTCCCAACCGACGGCAATGAGTCAGGTAGTAGCTTTCTTGTTGGATTGCGCTATTTGGAGCCTGTAGGATAAGAGTGCGATCGCGTTCTGTAGAATTAAGATCATTCTCTTCGGTCATTATGCCCCAGAGATTATTTCCTGCTGGTGCATCTAAGATCACACCCCAACGAAATTGTTGACCGATTTGTGAATCAGCTAAATTTACGGTCGCCGTAAAACAAGGACAACCATCTTCACCAGTTGTCTGTTGCATTGGTAAAGATGTCCACTGGTCAGAATAGCGTCCATTGCTATCCCAAGTTCCAGTCAAGCGAACGTTGTTAATAAACGATCTTCTTAAGCCTGTAAAATAGGTAAATTGAACTGTAGCCATGATTTAAATTTAAAAGTTGAGCAAAGGTAATAAGTAATAAGTAATGGGTAATGGGTAATGGGTAATAGGTGATAAAATTTCAGCGGAATTAAACTGTTTACCACAAAGTTATTTTTGAGAATTTGATCAATTGGATTGGTGCAATCGGTATTGGAGTTTGCTATATTCCCGAGAAGTAAAGCATCTGTAAGCTAAGAGCTAAAAGCTAAAAGCTAATTTTCATCGATGAATCCCTGAGAGATTTCCACAATTCTGCTGTCAGGGTCGGCAATCCAAACCGTGCGCCAGCCTGGGATATAGTCATCAAAGTTAAGGGGGCCGAGGGTAATTTTGGCATCGTTCCCCATCTCAGCTAATTTGGCATCTACATCATCAACTTTGAAAGCTAGATGACGCACTGAAGGAAACTGATAACCATCATTTATCGCGGGAGCAATGGGTAGTTTTTCGGTTGCTTGAAACAATTCAAAATAGAAAGCACTATCGCCCATTTTGATAAACACAATTTGACTGCCGTCTGGCAGTTTTGCCACCCTCGCCCGTTTAAACCCAAAGTGTTTGCTGTAGAATTCTTCAGTCGCTGTCTGGTCTTGGCAGGTTAGTGCTACTTGCGAAAAAATTTGTAAAGTCATAATTCACCTGTTTAATAGCTTTTAGCCGTTAGCTATTAGCTCTTAGCTTAAGTTTTCGGTTAGTATTGTTAGTCTGATCAATCTGATAAACTGTGCTGTTGTTTAATTAAGTCCGATACCTTTTCGGCGATCGCCAAGATACCTGTATGACAGTTACCCGAAGGCACGACAGGCATAACACTGGCATCGGCTACCCGTAATCCTTTTACGCCATAAACCCGCAGATGGGGATCGACAACTGCTAAGCGATCGCTGCCCATTTTGCAAGAACCCGCTTGATGGTGGTAGGTATCTGCTCTTTGCTTGACAAATGCCCGTAATTGATCGCGATCGCTAACGTCTGAACCAGGTAGCAGCTCTTGCTTTACCCAACCAGAAAAAGCTTTAGTCGCAAAAATATCACGGGCAATTTCGACTCCTTGAACTAACCTTTCCAGGTCGGATTCAACTCCCAGATAGTTAGGGTTAATTAAGGGTTTATCTAAGGGATTATTACTTGCCAAGCGTATCCAGCCGCGAGATAGGGGACGAACAACACCAGGTAAAATGCTGATGGCATTGGGATAGTTTTGACCAACAATTACATCAAAGGGAACGTGGACGAAAGCAATCTGCAAGTCTGGGCCAATCCAACCAGGTTCGGATTTACAGAACAAGGCACTTTCGGAAAGATTTTGATTTGGTGGTGGTACGGGTTGAGCAGTTTCGGCAATGACACCAACCAAGACGTGATTGTGAAAGTTTTCACCGACACCAGGGAGATCTGCCACCACAGGAATATTAAATTCTTGTAAGTGACTCGGATTGCCAATTCCCGAAAGCAACAGTAGCTTAGGTGACTCGATCGCACCGCTGCAAACAATAACTTCACAGTTAGCCTGGGCGGTTTTAAGTTCGCCATTTTGTCTATACTCCACCCCTGTACAGCGATCGCCAAAAAACAACAACCGAGTCGCCTGAGAATTGGTACTAATAGTTAGATTTGGTCGCTTTAAAATTGGATTTAGGTAAGCAACGGCAGTACTTTGACGCTTGCCATCCTTAATGTTGACATGATGCCAGCCTGTCCCTTCCATATTGGAACCGTTGAAGTCTGGCGTATAGGGATGCCCCAGTTCTAGGCAAGCTTGAATAAACGCTTCCGAAGTCGGATTCGGGTTGTGCAATTTGGCATTGGCAACATATAACGGCCCGCCTTTCCCTGCCCAAGGACTGGTATCATCTTCTTGATCTTCCAGTTTTTGGAAATAGGGCAAAAGATCTTGGTAAGACCAGCCAGGACAGCCATTATATGCCCAGTTGTCGTAATCCGCTTGATGCCCTCGGATGTGCATCATGATATATAGATTGCTGCTGCCACCTGGAATTTTGCCTCGCGGTTCGTGCGTAATTCGCCCATCTAAACCAGGTTGAGGAACGCTGGTATAGTTCCAGTCCACTTCTGAACCCAATAAGCTTGGCCAGGCTGAGGGGTTAGAAACATTCGGCGGAATTTCAGGATTGCCAGCCTCTAAAGCCAGCACTTTCACTTCTGGATTTTCAGTGAGTCGGTTAGCCACAACTGCACCAGCCGAACCAACTCCCACAACGATAAAATCAAATTCATTCATATAGATACTCTCTACTTTTGATAGCTAAGAGCTAATTGAATTAACTCGCGTTCTGATTGACAAAGGGATCGAATGGTCTAGTGTCGTGGAAGTTTGCCATGTATGCAATCTTGCCGTTTTCAATGCGAAAATAGTTGGCAACATCTGCCTCTATTGGTACGCCACTAGCATTAGCCGCCGAAATGTGAGAAACAACGCAAGCTTCTTGACCATTAATGACAATTTTTTGGGGTTGATTTTGGAAGCGCGAATAGCCTGTTTCAAGTCCGCCAATTGCACCTCGTAAGATTTCAATTCCTTCTAGATGACCTGCTAATTGCTCATCCATGACCATGTTGTCCGCGAATAGCGATACCCAGGTATTCCAATCCCCTGCATTAGCAGATTCGTAGTATTTGTTGATGATGTCTTGAGTGTTCATAAATGCTCCTTAGTAGTTTGTGAATTTGTGGATTTTTAACAGTTATTTGAAATTTAAAGGTTGGGGAATCCTGGTAGGGTAGTCAAAGAGTCGACGATGTAGGTGACGATCGCTGGTTGTTGAGTCTGGGGCGATCGCACTACCACCCATCTTTGAGCTGCATCAAAGGCTAATCTTTCACTTTTTGGGGCTGGTGCGTTCCAGCGACTAGCTTCCCAGCGTACGACTAGTTGCACATCAGCGAGATTACACCCATTCGAGTGCAAGCCCTTCGGGTATCCTAAAGGACTAACTTCGTGTCGCGCTTCGCGATCGCCATCGATTGTAATATCTAATGTTTGTAAAGTGTGTACTTCATCAAAGAAGGTGTGAATTACACGGTCATACCAAGATCTGAATCCATCTAGACCGTGCAGGGTAGTTTCTGGTAACTGCATTTCCAGAGTTTCACCTGCTAATAAGGGTAAAACCTCGGCAATGGGTGCATGGACATCTAATTTTAGATACCAATCGTCTACCAATTGTTTAACTTCAGACTCAGTCAGAGTGGTTAGTGTGTTCATGTTTTTATCAGCGAATTAAACTGGTTGTAATCTTAGTGCCACCACTAATTAGGTCTTTCACCATCTCGCTGTTGATAAAAGCGTGGGGAAATCCTAAATCGATTTGGCTGACACCATCCAAATAGTCCATATGTTCAGGAGAAAGAGTGAAATCTAAACAACTCAGGTTATCTTCAAGCTGTTTAATCGTTCTAGCTCCAATAATCGGCACAATATTACTGTTTTTTTGCAATAACCAATTCAAGGCAACTTGAGCAGGGGAACTCCCGATCTCTTGAGCTATTTTTTGCACTGCATCAGCAATACGAATATTGCGATCGTCGAGCTTGTCGGTGACCCAATTTCCTCTACCACCCTCCATGGCTACCTCGGAATTTTCCCCTGTCATCTGAGGAGACTTACTGTACTTACCAGTTAGTAGACCACCAGCTAGAGGAGACCAAGGTAGAACGCTAATATTAAGTTCCTGCGCCATGGGAATTAAATCTCTTTCTGGAGTTCTTTCAATCAAGTTGTATTCAACCTGCATGGCGATAAAAGGATTCCAACCTTTAAGATCGGCGAGAGTATTCGCTTGAGCAACTTTCCAAGCAGGAGTATCAGAAATTCCTAAATAAAGTACTTTTCCAGCTCGTACTAAATCGTCTAAAGCACGCATGACCTCTTCAATCGGCGTTCTAAATTCCCAACAGTGCAGCCAATAAATATCGATGTAGTCGGTTTTCAGACGTTTAAGACTAGCTTCTACAGCCTGAATCAAGTTTTTGCGGTGATTTCCGCCAGCATTAGGATCTCCAGGATAAGTATTAAGACTGTATTTCGTCGCTAATACTAAATGCTGCCGATTTTGACCAATAAATTCACCCAGAAAAGATTCACTAGTTCCATTAGTATAATTATTGGCTGTATCAATAAAATTCCCACCACGCTCCATATACAGATCGAAGATCTTGCGGCTCTCTTCTCGGTCGGCTCCAAAATTCCAATCAGTACCAAAGGTCATTGTGCCTAGGCAAAGTGGCGAGACTCGCAAGCCACTGCGACCAAGTAATCGATAATTGTGAAGTTGAGTTAGTTTTGGTAGCTGCATATTTATAGTTGCCATAAAAAATTACCAAGCTGATTTAACTAATGGAGGAACTAAACCAAGTTGCTGTACTATGGTCAAACCATCTGAGTTGAACCAACGCTGCATTAATTTGCCGTTAGCAAGACGGAACATGGCGATTCCCTTCCAGGTCAGTTCGTTACCAGTTGGATTAACCCCAAGCCATTCCCCTTGATGGGTGCAGCGCATGATCCCGCGCACTCCCACCATGTCGTCTTCGGCAATCATTTCCTGAATGCTGACATGAAGATCGGGAAGAATCGAGCGAGTTGCGATAATTCCTTGCTTAATTACCTCGCGACCCTGGGGACTGCCGAAAAGTGCTTCACCGCGATCCTCAAATTCCTCATCCATGATTTCGTCTAGCAATTCCACTTCACCGTTGTTCATGACTTCTTCATAGAAACGGCGGACAATAACTTTGTTCTCTGCTACTGACATTACCTATCCTCCTATCATTGGAACTAACTCAAGTTGTTGCATCATGCCTAGTTCATCTTTAATTCCCCAAAGTTCTACGATCTTGCCCTCGTTAAAACGGGCGATCGCCGAGGCTGTCCAGGTAATTTCTTTCCCTGTGGGAGCCGCACCGAGCCACTGTCCTTTGTGAGTCGCACTTGTTGTTACATAACTGACCACCTTATCTTGCTCGGCAAATATTTGCTCAAGAGTAAATGTGACATCGGGAAAGGCAGTGCGAAACGCCGTAATCAGTTTTTTAATTGATTCGCGACCGCGTCCGAAGGGTAAAAGGTCGTCACCGTGGAGGATCAAATCGGCGATCATCAACTCATCGAGTGTGTCCATATTCCCTTGACTGAGTGCTTCAAAAAGACGGTGAATAGCGTTCTTGTTCTCTTCTATTAACATTGCCTATTTTCCTTATGTGTGCTGAACTTACTGGAATGAGCATCGTCTCAAGCAGTTGCTTAAGCGTCTGTCATTTTTAAGCTGGCTAATCTGACCGTCGTTTAGTGATACCTGTAAAATAACTACCGTTACTTGGCACTAGGTCGGCGACGACAAAGGCATATTCCAAGGCACGTTTAATGCCGTTGACCACCTCGGCCTCGGTGATCACGAAAACTACGCCGCCACCAGCAACCGTACCAGTGCCATTTCCATTCACGGTATAGATCCCTTGGTCAGAGCCAGTAACGAATGCCCGTTCGCGGAACGACCCGACCTGGACGTTGGAAATATTGGATTCGGAGAACCCACCGTTACCGTCATAGGTTAGGATGCCAAACCCTGCTCCTGGAGTCTGACCACCTCGCCCAACCGCAGCTCCAACGTATGTACCACTAAGGCTGGCGTTGGTGAACTCACCATCCTTCGGTAAACGTTTTGCGATCGCTGTGAATAGATTTCCTGTCACTGGCTCCAACTGCCGTAGGACAAAAGAGAATTCCTGAACAATTTCTGTGCCGTCGAGGTGGTTAGTTTTGGCGATCGCCAAGAGTATTTCTGGATCTGTGTCCTCGGCTGAGCGAGTATTGCCAGTGCCGTTCTCGTTGACGGTATAAGTTCCTTTAACAGGGAGTTCTCGAAACTTCCGTTCTCCGAACTGGTCGCCAGGCAAGTTCTGCCAAGTGAATCCCGTGACCTTTTCTTGACCATCGAAGGTCAGAAGACCAATCGAGGACAAAGGAGACTGACCTCCCCATCCCGTACCGCTGAAGGCGTAAGTTCCTTGTAGATTATAATTAGTGAACATTGGTTGAGATTCCATCACCAGCCTCTTTTGTAGAACATCTCACGCCAGTCTCTTGGTCACGAAGGTCGTCACCAGGTTTCCTGTTGGCGGCAGCAAATCATTAGTGACGAAGAAATACTCCAAGCAGACCTTAACGCCATCGACCACATGAGCTTTGGTGACCACCAGAACAGCCTGACCGTTTTGACCGATGATGGTTCCTGTTCCGTCCTCTTCTACGGTATATCTACCTTCGGGGGTATCGAAGGTGACTGAGCGTCGCTCGGAAAACAGATTAGCTGGCAGATTTTGGATATCTACCGCAGTGAAGCCACCATTACCGTTAAAATTGACTGCACCAACGCCGATGGCTATGGCTGGAGTCTGGTTACCACGGGCAATACCAGGCCCGCCATAAGTGCCTTGAAAGCTGGCTAGCGAGAACTTTCCCCCGTCTGGATGTCTGGTTGCTGAATACATCATTAAACTCCCCGAAGCAGGGTCTACGGTATTCTGCATCAGAGAAAGTTCTTGGGCAATCTTGACGCTGCCGACCAGTTCGGCTTTAGTAATCAAAAAGATAGTTTCTCTTTCACTGCTAGAACCGTCAGACATGGTTGAGATTATCCTGGTTGAGCCATACCCAGACCCATCTTGATCGACTGTGTAGGTTCCCTGGAAAGAGGATTTGACCAAAAGTCTGGCATTAAAGTCAGTCCCTGGTGCATTTGTGATCTCCGTTCCAGAAACGTTGCCGTATCCATCAAAGGTAAGAACGCCAACCGAAGCAGTCTGTGTCTGCCCGCCCCGACCGATACCAACTAGCCCATAAGTGCCTGCCAGACTAGCATTGGTAAATTGTTCTGATATGGTGGACAACATAGATGTCATAATAAATCTCTTTCCTTATATTTGTTCGTAACGTAAGCTCAGGTCTTTCTCTTTATTTCTTTTGTTGATGTTTGGTATTTGGCATATTTCAGTACTAACGCCAGAACTCATCGAACTGGGCAGTACCGTCGCCAAAAATAAGTCCGCTACCTTCAATCACTTTGCCATCGCGCCAGCGCAGGATATGAACGACATCAATAGCTAACTGTCTGCTTTCGTCTCCAGCACGATGTCCAGTGTTGTGTCTGATATCTGCGGAAGTGTCTCCAGTAATGAGAACTCTGTCCCAGGACATTTGGAAACTGTTGTCGGTGAGGAATCCTACCTTGTCCATAAATGCCAGGAACTCATCTAAGCCGCTTTTCAAGCCTGAGACTTGATTGTGTCCTGGAACTAACCAGGTCATATCTTGATCCCAATACTCCTCAATTTTCTGTCTGTCTCCGCTACCCAGTACATCGTATGCTTCCCTGACCCGTTGTTCAGTTAGGCGGAGCGATCGCTGTTGATTGGAAGTGGCTATTCCTGCTCTCATCATTTCTTCAGTCATCAGTACTCCACCTTGAACTCCCCAAGCACCTGCTTGCACTTCATCCACTAGGGCATAAGTGTAAGGACGAACAATTTCACCCATGACATTAGCAAGGGTATTGCTTAATTCCTGAACAATCTCACCTTTTTGTTCTGAACTGGCGAAGTCTTCTAAGAGGGTGACACGAATAATAGGCATTTGAACTTCTCCTGATTTTATTTGTGTTTTAAACTGGGTAACTGTTAGGCTAGGCGGTCGGGGATTGGTTTGAGAGCGTAGACAGCGTTGAAAAATTGATCGACTGTATGTTGATCGCTAATGTAAACTTGAACATCGGCAATTTTGCCCTCACGGATATGGTAGTGAGTACAGTTAAGGGCATCTAAAACCGCGCCGTTACTTTCTCCATGCCCACGGTGGACTTCGACAACCGTGCTTTCTCCCCAAGCATCAATACCGCTGAGATCCACTTGGATACCTGCTTTATTCAACTGCTCAAAGAAAGCAATCACTTCATTAGCACCATTTTTAGTTCCTGCTAAGGGGTGATGCCCAGGTAAACGCCAGATGAGGTCGGCAGCAAAGATTTCTTGCCGAATAGTGTCCATATCACCGCGATTAAAGCATTCGTACATTCTTTGAATGAGTTCTACATTTGGATTTGCCATTTTTCTGCTCCTTGTTTTGTGAGTAATTAAACTTGTTACTGTCCGCATTTAGGACTAACTAGACTGCCTGGTACTTCGTTGCCGATCACTAGATCGATTAGGAATGGGCCATTATGGAATAGTGCTTGAGCGATCGCTGGTTTGATCTCTTCTGGTGTCTCCACCCGCACGGCTTGCACTCCCATTGCCCTTGCTAATTCGTCAAACTGCAAAGCTGGTTTGCACAGATCGAAAGAAGCGGGAAATTCATGTGGCTCGATCTGCCGTTCTTGCCAATACTGCAAAATATTCAGTTTGAGAATGCGATAGCTACGATTGTTGCAGATCACAAATTTAGCGTCGATGTTATGGCGGGCAGCCGTCCACAACGCTTGAATGGTATACATTGCTCCACCATCACCTGTAAAACCGATCACTGTTTTGTCTGGATGAGAGAGTTTGATGCCAATTGCCCCAGGAATGCCTACACCCAGAGAACCGCCCCGCGTCTGGAAATAATGCCCCAGGGTCGTCGGTGGAATATAGCGACACAGCTCTTCAGAATGAGTGAGTGCCTCATCGAAGACGATCGCATTTGGTGGTAAGTGTCTGGCTAATTCTTCGGCAAACTGTGATAGATGCAGCGGTACAGAGTCATGCACGGCTCGATCGGCAGCAAACTGCTCACTCATTGCCTGCTGTTTGATTTCAGCAATTTTAGTGGTTCTCTGACCAGCCATTCGCTTTTGCTCAGGGGTGAGAGTTTTGGCTAATTCTGCCCCCAGCTTGGCAAGGGTTGTTTTGGGATCGCTGACTAAGCCTAAATCCACAGGAAAGTTCTTGGCGATCTCATAAGCATTCAAATCGATGTGGACGATCTTGGCACCAGGAGCAAACACATCCGACAAAGCAGGAAATACTTCGGGGAAAACATATGTTCCGCAAATCAGTACGACATCGGCTTGGGATGTTGTGCGACTGCTAACTTCGCCAAACATATGCCCCAACAGCCCGCCATATAGCGGATGGGTAGCATTCATATTTGGTTCGGATGAATCAGAACCCCAGACTTGTGCGCCAATCAGTTCGGCGACGTGGGTTAATTCTGCTTGGGCATCGGAATAGGCTATGCCATCACCAACGATAACGAGTGGTTTTGTTGCCTGAGCTAGCATGGTTGCAGCTTGGGCGATCGCCTCTGGTTCGGGAGCAACTCTTGTAATGGGGATCGAAGTGTTTCCCACTTCTTCTTCATTGACAGCATCCAAGACATCCATGGGTAAGGAGACAAAAACGGGCCCCATCGGCGGAGTAGCAGCAATTTTGATCGCCCGTCGTAATACCCGCAGCAACGAACTAGGATGAACTACCCTGGTTGCCCATTTGGTAACTGGTTTTGCCATACTCACTAAGTCTGCTGCCATTTGTGCATCCATGGCATCGTATTGAAGGCCAGATTCACCTGCTAGTACGACTAGTGGTGCATGACCGCGCATTGCTTGATAGATCATGCCAATACCATTACCTAGACCAACACCGCTATGGAGTTGGACGATCGTTGGTTTTTTAGTAGAGCGAGCATAACCATCTGCTGCTGCCACGGCGATCGTTTCTTGTAATGCCAGAATGTATTCAAACTCTGGATAATAATCTCTGAGTGCATCGAGAAATCCTTCTTCCGATGTCCCAGGATTGCCGAACATATAGCGGATGCCATCTGCTAGTAATTGTTCGATGATTGCAAATCGACCATTTCTTTTTTCCATGATTTTTTTTTTTAGAAGAGTCTCGCGCAAAGACACAAAGGCGCAAAGACGGACGCGAAGTTTATCCGAAGGTGTATACCGCAAGGGTACTAACTCCGTGTCGCCCTTTAGGGAATCCTTTAGGACAAAGGCGCAGAGACAAGGACACGCTGTTACTGGGTAGCATTTAAAAGCTACGAACAGTATTTTTTTGTGCTTCATGCTTTCAATCAGCAACGCCTCTTTCACTACTAGGTCGTCAAATTCGTTTTGAGTAATGAGTAATGAGTTTTTAACCTACTACCTATTACCTATTACCTATTACCTAATCTCAACCCATCAATTCAAACTTGACGATCTACTACCAGCCGTATCTGGTTAAACCTTGCTCTAAGACTTCTACTACTTTTTGACCCGTAGCATAAGAGTCTGGAGTGGAGCGACCTGTAATGAAGGGGTAATCGACAATCACTGAGACTTCACGCCCCACATTGCCGTGGAATTGTCCTTCAGGGCCTGTGGCGTCCCGCAGGATGTACTCTAATGGATAGAATGGAGGGCCAAAGTTAATGTTACCGAGACTAGGATCGACGTTAGTTCCCATAAATCCCGTACCGTCTTTATAGTCATATTCCAAACAATGACCTGTAACGTGCTTACCCCGAATAATACTTTGGCGATCGCCAAGATCGCGAGCAAAGGCAAGACAAGGAACTCCATAGCACTCAGCAGCAATGGGTTTATCCATTTGATAGAAGTTGAGAATCAAGTCATGCACTCTCTGGTTGTTGACCAGATCTACCATCGGGCCACTACCGCCAACGATTAACATGGAATCGTATTGACTGAGTTCTTGTTCGCGGATTTCTTGAAGTGTGCGATAGTATGCTTCCATTTCCCGCAGGAATTTCGCAGAACTCCAGTAAGGTCTTTCGGGCAACCAGTCTCTTAAACTTTTGGGATTATTTAAGCGGGGATTACTGGGGTCATCAATTGCTCTGACTTTCTCTGCCATTTCTTGAGAAACTACGGGACGACCTAAAGGCGGATCGACAAATGTGGCATCCATACTGACACTGATTGCGACTGGTCTTTTGCCTGTGGGAGTGGCAAACTCAACTTGATAGCCAGCAGCATCGAAGGTTTCGAGGGGGCCAATTAATTCTTCGCCCCAATAACCCCATTCCGATAGTATGATCAAAATCTTTCTAGTCATTGGTAAGATCTCCTAATTACAATAAGTGGAATCTTGAATAAAAGCTCTAAGCTTTAAGCTTTAAGCCTTGTTCTTTAAGGACGATTTGCTGTGCGATCGCATCGATAAAGGCATTTACATCGCCTCCTGAGTGTCCTGTCACCATATCCCCGTCAACCACAATATTTTTGGGGTCGTTGGGCTGGGAATCAACAGGGGGGGGTACGTAAATTGCACCTGCATTGGTGATGTCTGCTAAAACAACTTGGTGACAAATTACTCTTCGCCCTTTGAGTAACTCTGGCATTGGTGTCAACAGCCATAATCCATGACACAGCAAGCCTTTGATAATTTTGGGATTCGCCATTGCTTTAGCGAAGAATTGGACGGCAGGAGCAGTGCGAGTCTGTTCTGGACTTATTGGCTGTCCTTCTGGGGGTTCAAAGTAACGCAGGCGTACACTGGTGTAGTTAGCTGCCATGATCACTGCCGCATATTCATTAAGATCTACATTTTGAAAGTCAATGTTGACTTCGATGTATTCGGGAATTTCTCCATCTACTTCATCGATATCGGAGACAAAGCGCGCAGATGGATTTGACCATAACCGAGACATTAAATGTACGGTTGCTCCCAGTTCGGGAAAGCGTGTTTGATAGGTTTTAATTTCTTCAGGAATAAATTCAGTCTCGACGAGTACAGCAATTTTCTTCCCTGCTAATATTTGGGTAGCCATTTCTTACCTGCTAATAGTTCAACGAGTTCAGCTATAAAGGCTTGAGTTCTACAACAATCTCTGCCTCTGAACCCAACTGGAATTCTTTTTCGCTCAAAGTAATGCGGAAGTTATCAGGATCGAATGAGTCTCGTTCACCGCCATCGATGTTGATGCGGTTGACTTGTAAAGTATTGGGTCTGACAAAATCAGGTAAGACATTTAGCGATCGCTGACGGCAATTTTTATTCGGTTTGAAGTACAGGCAGAAAGGTTGTTTCGTTACGTAGGAGCTAATATAAATATGCGCTAGATAATTTAGCTCGAAGGCATGATAGCCAGAAATGGCATGACCGCCTTTGTTACCATAACCACCTTCAATTACTGGCATTCCACTTTCGGTAACGCGGAAAAAGATTCCTTTGCTGTCTTGGTCGAGAAAGAATAAATTCCAAAAAGCGGCTGTCTCTTGAGCGAGTCGCAAATACTCTTGCTTTTGTTCTTTACTCTCATTACTGCAACCATGCAAAATTAAGTAGGCGAGGAGAGCTTGTTCTTGCTGCCAAAAGTCTTTGGTATTGCTCCAAGGAAATTCGATGGGGAAACCGTTGGCGGGGTTGCGCTCTAAGGTATCGAAAATACCGCCTCGAAATAGATCTACCCCAAGATCTGCCATGGTAGTGCCTAATTTGTCTGCCAGCTTCATCAGATCGTCGGCTAATTTTTTCGATCGCTCTGCCTCTTCACAGTCTTCAGCCATAACTTTGTCCGCCGAGAAGTAGTAGTAATTGGCAACACGAGTCAAGTTCCAGGCAATCTTTAAGTTGTGTCCGACTACAGCACGATTTCTTTGCCAACGCCAATCATGTTCGGGTTCCCAGTTGCGGAAAAATCGTTCGTTTACAAATGGCACATTCTCGTCAGGATCGGGAAACTGCTCGATGATAATTGTGCTGGTGGTACGGAGAATTTTTTTGCAGGTTTCTAAAAACTTTTGCATCTCTTCATAGTTGCCATCAGTGATTGGCAGCGGTTCGAGTGCAATCATCAGATTAACTAGATAAGCTGGAATATGATCGCCAATGGAATTCCAGTTTTTCCGCCCGTGGTTATCACCCAAAGCCTCACTATCCCAGCTTAAGTTTGCATAATCGAGGTGAGAAAAGTAATCCCCAAAAGCATCCTTGCCATACTTCGATTCGAGATCGAGATAGAAATCGTTAAAGGTGCGAATTGTGCGCAGGATATCATCGAGGACTTCCCAATCAAGAGTAATGCGATAGTATTGAGCGAGTCCAGCCAACGCATATATTTGTTCGTAAAGGGGAATTGTGCCGCGATCGTCGTCATTTTGAGAAGTCATGTATAGTTGATAGCTATACTCGGTTTTACGCTTACCAGATGCCCAAAAGCAATGTTTGCCATCGCTGGTTAAAGAGCGAAACGTTTCCCGTTGATATTGAACTCCTGCACGAGCAGCTGAGAGATAACTTTCAGAACCAGTCAGCAAGTAAGCTGAAGATAATCCGTAGATTAAGCGAGATAGGGTCGAACTTTCCTGAATATTATCATCCGTACGTAAACCAATAATATTTAAGTTGGTCTGATAGAGTCTAAAGTCATCAATTTCATAGGTGACTTTATTCGGGAATAAAAAGCCGAGCCAAGTGTCGGATAGTCGAGCAATTTGGGTCAACCACCAGTGATTTTGCTCGAACAAAAATTCTCCATCAAATGCTTGCAATAGGTGAACACTAATTGCATCTAAACGACGATTAGCACCATCTTCTAAATAAACACCTTCGACGGCAACTAAGCGATCGCTATGAATATATTTTTTGATTAACTGTGACGGATTTTGGCTAAAATCTTCAGGATTTGGATAGCGATCGCGATCGATACCATCCAAATTTTGCATAGACTGAAATCGGGTTTCTCTGGCAACATGGATCAATAATTCATCGCCACTACGGCATTTGATACTAAAGGCAGAGTCCTGTTCTTTAATCTCAGTCACATAACCCATCAGTGTCGTACTTTGAGTAAATTGTCTCATGGATTTATTTTGTTAGATACTTCTCTACTTATGGTCAAACTTATGACTAATTGTCTGCTAATTATCTATTTAAGCCAGACAAAAATAGCTAGAACTTATACGACCATTAACAATTAATTTAAATCATTAAAATTGCCATGCAAGTAAGTTATTTTTATTCAAACTTTTAGACAATTAATTAACTTGTTTAATCTAAATTGATTGTTTTTTTAAGTCTAGGAAATTTGTCTTTGACAAACAAGGGACATTCTTTTGATTTGATCGGTTTTTTTTTCGATGTTATTTGTAAATTTGTAAAGCTTTGAGCTAGTAAATTTCCTAAAAAAGAAAGACCTCATAGTTCCTAGCTATTTACCTATTACCTATTATCTATTACCTATTACCTATTACCTATTACCTAATTGTCTATCGCTAATTTTGTACGGCTATACTATCTCTTCTCTACTAACTGTGCGCACAGTCGATCTAAATCTCGATCTTGCTGCTGCACGATTAGCCTTGCCACCTTTTCTAGCTCGGCAATATTTTCTGGAGTTGTCACGTCAATATCATCATTAGCATCATTTAATAGTCCTTGAAAGCGATAGTAACGCTGAGGCTCGTCCTCGCTTTCTGGTAACAACTGCTCTAGCTGACAAGCTACTGACTCACTCTGACCATCTAAAACTATACCCATTAGCGATCGCCCCCAATCGAGGCAACCCCAATTTTTAATATTATCGTAGAGATACTGCCGTGTCAGCGAACCCGTACCCAGGGAAACAACCAGAATATCGTCTAGCTTGAGTGTTTCTTTGGTTGCTTTTTTGTGGGAAATAATTGCTTCTAGCGTTCCTAGGGAAGTAGGATTATTAGCAAAAACACCTCCATCAATGAGTGAATAATAACCGCTATCGGTGGCGATCGTCTCAACTTTGTAAGGAGCGAAATAAGTTGGCGCAGCCGAGGTTGCCATTGCTGCTTGCTTCATCGTGTAACCATCGCATATTTTACGAAAATTACGTCTTTCTTCTGTTTGAGTTTGCTCGTTACTAGTAAAAAAGATTGGCATTCGTAATTCAGTGTCATAGCTAGTAATAAAAACTTCTTTAAGTGCTTCTTTCATTAAAGTCTCTCCGAGAAATTCTGTTAAAACTTCTTCTCTTCCAGTTGATGGAAACTTGGGCCCGCGTAGACTATTGATATCGATTTCAGGTAAGTCGATCGCTTGAGGCAAATTCTGTAAAAGGTTGCGAAACTGGTTGTAAACTTGTTCTAATGATTCATCTAAAAATGACTCTTGTTCGTCAAAGATGCGTCTGCCATGATTTCTATAAAGCTCGACAATATCTTTAGCTGTATAAAAAGCGATATTTGGTTGCACTGGATTTGGTTTAGTTAAAGTAAGAGCTACTAGCCCTCCAGTCGAAGTTCCAGCAATCATATCGAAAAGTTCCGCAATTCTTTTGCCTGTCCGCTTTTCAATTTCAACTAAAATAATTGCTGGAATGATGCCGCGAATACCACCGCCATCAATTGATAAAAGATTAAATTTGCAATTCATAAATTTTACCTAATTATTAGTATTTGCTAAGCAAGATGCTTTGTTCGATATATAGCCATAAGTAAAAACATTAGGACATCTTTGAAATACTATTTCCTATTTTCTATTTCCTACTTCCTATTTCCTAACCGTCACTCTAGGCAAAGATGACATTACAAATTTCTTGCACCACCTGCCTACTTTGCCAATAACTACCATGAGCATTACCACCTTGAATTAGAGCTAAACCTGTTTGGTTTAAAGGTTGTGTCAAAAAGTCGAATCTTCCTGCTTGACGAGTAATTACATCTTGAATATCTAAATATTTTGCATCACCATCCACTAGACCACTCATCAGTTGTTTAAGTGGGTAAGCGAGGGGATCGGCAGGATGAATATAGTTCCTCCAAGGTAGCTTTTGGTGTTGTCGCGCTACATAAAGATGCTCTAATAGCTTCTGAAGACAGGGGGTGATATCGTGTCCGCTAGGGGAACTAGCACCATCTTTCCCTGGTACGATATCCGTAAGACTAAAAATTGCGATCGGCGATCCCATAGTATGAATACTGGCAAGTTTAATACCGCGATCGCGAGTATCGGCATCTGTGCCAGATACCCCAAATATGGCATCACGAATTGTCATTACTTCTTGATGTCCAGGTACAGTTGGCTCATCCCAACGAGTGGCGAATAAGATGTCAAATAAAATTACAGTCCCCCAACTATGGGTGACGACGTGCAGGCGATCGCCTGGCTCGTAATCAGCAACTATATTAAGAGCATCCATCTTGAGCTTCTTGACAACCCTAGAACCTACGTGACGACTAACGTAGAGAGCTGCATCTCCAGCAAACTGAAGAATTTGCTGCGAGCGGAATTTTCTAAACCAGAGTCCTTCCCACAGGGGAGAAGCTTGCAGTTGTGCTAAAAGTGAATTTTCAATTTCAACGTTGAGATCGCCCCAATAAAAAGCTATCTTCTTCAAATGGCGATCGCTATCTAAAGTAGATGCTTGCAGACGCTCAAACAGCGGATCGGCATATGTACTTTGCTCGTGTGCCTGGCGGGTGTTAACACCATGTACAAATAGAATGTAGTCAGTAGCCATCACGATACCTCTCTACTCTTACAGTTGTTTTCATTTGAATAGACTACGTTTTTAATTGGTTAGCTTTTAGCTCTTAGCTCTTAGCTAATTATTAGGTTTAATTTATATAGCAATCCCAAATGAGATAAGAAATTTCTACTACCTACTACCTAAAAACCAATCAATGTCCTTTCATGAATCAAATAGGACTGCTATATGGTCTACTCAACTGAAAAGCGCAGGAATTTAAATCATAAAAATTGCCACGCAAGTAAGTTATTTTTATTCAAACTTTTGGACAATTAATTAACTTGTTTAATCTAAATTGATTGTTTTTTTAGTCTAGGAATTTTATCTTTGATAAACAAGGGACATTCTTTTGATTTGAGCGGTTATTTTTTCGATGTTATGTTTAAATTTATCAAGCTTCGATCTAATAAATTTTCTTAAAAAGAAAAGGTTCAAAACCTCTTCGTGCTTAAAGCTAATAGCTAAGAGCTAACAGCTATTGACGATATAGCAGCCTCCAAGCATGAGGGGTTGTACCGTTAAGCCGACGAAATAGACGAATAAAATAGCTTGAATCAAAATAGCCTACTGACTCCGCAATTTGATTCACAGGGAGATCGGTTGCTAGCAGTAGGTGGCGGGCCTCTGTCATGCGACGCTCGACAATCCAGCTGCCTACGGTTTTTCCAGTTTCTCGCCGAATCAGATCGGTTAGGTAAGCAGGAGAAAAGTTAACTTCCTTAGCAACTTCTTGTAAACCAATAGAATTACGGAAATTGGTCGCGATGAAAGATAACACTTTTTCCACTACTGGAGAACCTTTTTTGGTCGATCGCTGAGTAGAAGATTTGTTTGATTTGGATAATTGTGGTTCGCTGAATCTAGCAGTTTCAATGAGTAATAGCATCAACAGGGCGCGTGCTGCCTCGATAAAACTAAGTTCTTGATTACCAAGTTCGTTTTGTAACTGTCCAAAGAGGTCTAACCATCGCGATCGCTCTTTCTCTGGAATGTAGAAATGTTTAATTTTAAGGTTATTGATTGGTAAAAACGACTCGATTACTCGATTAGGGAGCATTAAAAATATATTGGCATCAGTGTATGCTGGGTGAAGTGCTTCGGCTTCAAAACCAACAATCCATTTAGTAGCGCGATCGAGACCACTGGGATCGTGAACCTCGCCAGGAGCGATTAAAAAAAGATCGCCAGATTTAGCCCAAAGCTTGCGATCGCCTATCATGTACCAGCCTTCACCTTCTTCAAGGAAAAATAGTTCAAAAAAAGAATGTGCATGAGGACGTGAAGATTGAGTATCCGAACCTGTAGAGCGAAATACTGTTATCTTGGGAGCGCTATCAAGGATTTGGTTAGATAAAGACAGTGTTCGTGGTGGTGGCGCAACGTAATTAGCTGACAGTATTGTAGTATCTTTCTCGAACATGATTGGATTTTTCATTGTTTTTCTCCTTTTAGGAACTGATTTAATCGTCAAGATTCAACTTGGTCAAAACATTCGCTAAATATCACGAACTTATTCCTAGCAAATATCATCTTGAATTCGGGTAAATTGGGAATTGAGCAGCTCGTAACAAAGAAAAAGAATAACGAATACAAATAGCTTACTCTGGAGTGCGATCGCGCTTCGCTTAGCCTTTGGATCGCGCGGGTCAACATTTAGTTGCCATTTTTCCTGTTAAAAAGCTTACTTTTTCCAGGAAAAAGCTCAAATAGTTTTGATAATTCTCCTTGTTTGTATTTGATAAATTTACCTGCTTTTATAGTAGTTTTACTTCTAGTCTCTTAATCTCATAAAACTCATAGAAAAACTCATGAAACAATATGTATAGGAATACTAGACAATGTTAGGACGTTTTTTACTACTACCTATATGCGAAGCGGTATGCTAAAGCATTTGCCCTAAAGGATTCCCTCTGGTCACGAAGCTTATCCTTTAGGACTAGCTGCGCGTCGCCTTTTAGGACTACCTACTACCTACTACTTACTACTTACTACTTACTACTTACTACTTACTACTTACTACCCATGTTCAATCACTAGACATTCCCCAATCTTCTCGCCAAAGCTTTTTAAGCTCTTGAATTTTTTTCTTGGTTTTTATTGCTTTCCAGCCGTCTTTAATAGCTTCTTTTTCTTTTTTAGTTAACTTCCAAGAAAAAGGTGGTTGATATTGACCTCCTTGACTGTAAAATTCTGGTGCTTCAGATTGGGAAGGGAAGAAAATCGAGTAGTGTCGAATGTCTACCTGTTCTTTGGGGTATTGTTTTTGCAGCATTTCTACTTCTGTTAAGTTTCGCGTCGCCATGATTGGATCTCGAACTTGGAAAAGTGTCAGTAATGGTGCGATTGTCGCCATGAACCAGCCTTGATGCTCTCTAATTTCTTGATTTAACTCAGATTGAGGAAAAGCGTTGATTTGTAACAAGAGAACTCTTTTAATGTTTAGTCCTTTTTTAAGATCTAGCCATTCATTGAGCCATTCAACTGTGGTCACAAAACCAGAACCGTCGACATAACCGCCATCAGCCACATGGTATTTGGGATCTAGAGCAAGATCGTTGCAGCAAATCGGTGAGACATAAGGAAAAGTTGAGGATAGTCTGGCAGCCGTGACGATATCAAGATCATGGTCACCATAAAGACGATTGAAATCCAAATATTTTTTCTCAGAGGATTCACTAAAAGTCATGGGCGTGACTAAAAAGCGATTACCATCTTCAACCAAAGTCGCGTTGAATATAGGAATGGGGATTTCACCTTGCAGAACTTGCGATCGCCAGGTGGCTAAAGTTTTCTCTTGATTCGGATTTTTCATTTCCCCTTGCCAGTCTGTTTCTACGGCAATTCCGCGATCGCTAATTTTAGGACTCAAAAGGGAGGGAAGGATAGGCAGTGCAATGATTCGCCACAAATCTGGATAAGCCAAGCCCCAGCCAGTAGCGTCCAAACTATCTCGGGTAGCACTATTAAAGATGTTTTCTAGTTCTGTATTTTCTGGATAACCTTTAGAGCCAAAGCGATCGAGATAGTACATTGTCCCTACTGCACCACCTGAGACAGCACTAATCAAACTAATTGCTTTAGTAAAGGAAGTTCCTAACAATTCCTCGTGCTGTAAACCAGTCAGGACTTCAGTTATCCAGCCTGCTGCTTGAATGCCACCACCACTAGCACAAACGACTACTAGAGTTTTTTCATGGCTTTGGTGTTTGAGGCGTTGATGGATGACTGTTTTAAAGTCTTTTAACTGCGGATCTTCACTTTTGTTCTTGAGAATATCTTCTTTAAGCTCAAAGAAGTGATCCACTTTAAATAGCCAATACATAGCAGCAGAGATCAGCAACCAAAAAGACAAAACAGAAACGCGAAAGTAATCAAAATAAAAGGTAAAACTGCCTAAAAAAAGTGTTCCTGCCGAAATTAGCAGCATGACATATAAAAGTGCAGGGGCTTCACGCTGACTAGAAATTGGGCGCGGTTTAAAGGCGATAAAAATAAACAGATAAACTAATAAAAGAACTAAAAAGAAAGCAAAGGCATTAAGATGAGCGGCAGTAAGTTCGCCAGTTATGGGATTGACATAACCGTTGGTAGAATGTTTTGCCAATAAGAAAACAAAAGCCAGATATAACTGATTGAAGAAATCATTGCTGGCTAACCAAATTCTAATCTTGTCAAAAGCGATTAAAAAACACCCGCTAGATACTAAGCCGATTAAAAGTCCCGTCCATCTTTGGTGGTTGAGTTCTTCTTGAGATAAGTCAGTGGTAGCTATCCAAGTCGGTAAGGCTAAAGCGATCGCCAGAACATATAACCATGATTCGGGTATTTCTGATAGTTCTGGCAAGTCAAAGCGAGCGGGTGCATTATGAAGTATGGTGTAGGCAACAAATATTACTGCTATACCTGCTGCGATCGCACCCAGGATTGTAAAAGCTAATTGCCAGATACCACGCAGGACAAATAAATTCTTGAGCATCGCTGGTAAGAAAAACTTGGCGATCGCGGGTAAACTTAACAGCAATAAACCCGTTACAATTGGGACGCGCAAGAAGAAAACATATTGCCAGAAAGTAGCAGGAACTAGCAGCCAACCAGTGAGCAAAACTAGCACTAAAACAGTCCATACAATTAGATTTAGAACAATTCTTTTCATCTTCTAAAATTCCAGAGTGAAGTTAGAGATTCGCGTTCTTCCGTAGTAAACTTGCGCTAAATAAAAGCCAGGAGCAATCTGGCGCATTTCCTCTCTAACTTTCTGAAAGATAAACGAGGTTTTGGAGTAGTCCAAGATAATTGCTTCTCCTTCACAAAACCAGCCATTTTCTGTATAGATTTCACCTTTGAAGGCTTGAAAACCAAAGGGAGGAATTATATTCAAAAAGTACTTTTCTTCTCGATAAAAAAACTTTCCCCGCCAGAAAAACAACTTACTCAGAAGTGCCAATATTTTCACCAAGATCGTTCCAGCACCAATAATAGCGATACCTTTACTTTCTCCATCAGGAATTTCACCCACTGAACCCTGTTTGTAGAGTTCGTCTATTTCAGCTTGTGACATATTTAATAAATCACTTGGTTTTGGAGTTGTTGTTGTCATTTATTGATCTCCTTGTTGTTTAATATTTGATTGTTATTTAGATCTAGGCGCAAAAATTAATTCTTCATAATGTTCAATTAATCCTTTCCCCTTTCTCCTTTCCCCGTTCCCCTTTACTCAATCAAGGTTTATTGGACTTGTGCAAGAAGCTTATTGTTGATTCTGTTGATTTGTGTCGCAGTGCTAGAGTTAAAAGGATTGCTTCGGCGATGCCAATAGTTAAATCTCCAATACCCAAAGTTACAAATCCACTAGGCATATAACCAATCGAAACACCAATAAAAAAAGTTGTGGCTGGAATTAAGCGAGCAGCAATTAAAAGCCAACAATTAACTAAATAGCGATCGGGATCTTGGGCAGCAGGAATATAAAAACAACTGAGTAATACCAAAAGAACTGAATAATTAAACAGCCAAACAGTCGAATTGCTCTCACCCAATTGAAAGAAGGTAATTAATTGTTCTGGAATCACAAAAGCAAAAATTGCATAAGTAAAATTGATCAAAATTCCCAACCAAACGACGCGCTTAAACCAAACAATGTATGTGTTCATATGTGTTCATGATTAAAGTTGTTTGAGATATTCTACTAATGCTTTTTTATCCTTAGCTGGTAAGTCCGTACCATACAAATGACCGCTATTGCTGTTACCTGGTAAGGTAGTATCCAACTTAAAATATTGTTTGCCGTTCTCCTCTGCTACATTGGAAACAAAACCAACTTTGTCGCGATCGAATACGTCATAACCGCGATAAAATGTCTTCGGTCTATTAGCTGGTCGTTCCAATAGGTCAGTTAAAGTCGGAACTGAACCGTTGTGCAGATAGGGAGCGCGTAACCAAATTCCATCAAGAGGCATGTTGGCATAGCCATTTGTTTTTTGGAAGTGCCGAAATTGCTGATCTTCACCTCGATAACTAATCCCAGCAAATAATGTCCGTTGATTCTCCAGCAGTTCATTGGTATAAGAATCGAGACGACCTCTATCTGTGCCAATTTCTTCAATCGGTGTTACTTTCCCTACCTTTGCACCATCAAAAGCATGACAGCTAGCGCAGTTGTTTTCATAAAGTCTTTCCCCCGCAGAAGCTAACTCTCGATCAATTGCGTAGGGATAAGGTGGTGCTGGTAGTTCCCAAAGCCAATCAGCAACCCGATGAATCGCATCAAAGTCAATGGTGGTGGGGGTGACTAAAGCTAAGGCAGCACTATTATTTCTTTCATTTACTGAAGTATTGTTTCCATCCCAGTGCAGTTGCATTCCCTCACGGGGTTTTTGTTGCCAGACGCTAGGGAAATCAGCAATCCCATTTAATTCTGACTGGGGTAGCTGGTTGGCAGGAACATTAAACTGACGGGTTTTATAGGAACTAAAAGTATCAACTCGACCAGGGCCATATGCTGACTGCCGATCTAAAAACGCAAATTTACTTCTTTGAGTAATTAAGGCATCTCTGGTTTGCGGAATCGCAAAATAACGATAAATTAACTTTTCTAAGGGGTTGAGATTAGCCCCTAGGGACTCAATCTGAGGCATCATCGTATCAGCAGTAAATCGCTCATCGATCGCCACGGCTGCCAGAAACTGAATATATCCCGCTAAATCGACTGTATTAGAGGGCATAGCCGTAATAATCTGCGGTTCGCTCTCTGGTGTATCTCTTAGGCTTCCTGCATGACAAGTGGCGCAGTTTTGGGCAACACGATTGAAACCTATCTTGCCTTGAGAAAAACCAATGGGTAAGTCTTGTCCTGGTTCTTGAATAAAGCCCAGGGAAGTATATCCCTCTCCAGGTAATCGATCGGCAAAAACAACTGGTAGTGCTTTCCAAACCCAGTAGGGAAGACCATTAGCTGCCTCACCGCCAATCGAGCCATATTTGAAATGTTCTTCAATATCTGCATACTTAACCGTACCGTTGCCTAATACTAGTGGCGATACTAAATAAATAAAAAAGATTAAAATCGCGACTAAAATAGCTGCAATAACCGCGACAATTTTTTGCCAAGCTGGCTTTGAATTTGAATTAGATACCTGACTTTCGCTGGTCACTTCTCGAACCTCAATATTATTAAATATATTCAGAATTTTGTAAGGGCGATTCCGTAGGGCGATTCGCCCTAAAGGACTAGCTTCGCGTCGCGAATCGCCCCTACAAGTTACATCGGTGGCATAGATAACTGAGGGGCTGGATCGAAGACGGTCATTACTTCACGGGTTCTAGCGATCGCCGCTTCCTCCGCCGCCTTTTCCCGTTCTTTGGTCGTCAAATTGCTAATCGAACGTTGATAAAAGCGATCGATTGCATAGCAGCCCATCGGTAATTCTAAATATGCTCCCAAACATTGATTGCAATAGGTGCAAGGTCGCTCGGCAATATCTTTACCTTGCTGGAAATATTGATTCACCAGATCGTTATTCGCCACCAGTGTTCGAGCCATACTCACTCCATCAGTATATTGACCCGCGATCGCGGCATTGATGTATGATGCTTGTTGAAACCCTCCAGTGGTAATAATCGGAATTTCTCGCAGATTCTGCTTAATTTCTTTGGCATCTCTGAGAACTGTCCCTTGGTGTTTATTTAAGAGCTTGCTAAATTCTGCGGTAGACAAATGCTCTTTAAAGAATTCATCCAGCCATTCGTTTTGAATCTCTGACCCCTTGACAGGCTGTTGGTAGCTATTTTCGATTTTTCTAGGTAGTCGTCCCCAAATCCTTTGAAAAATAAATTGCAGCCAGGAATACCGAAATAAAATTAGGTTGCGAAAGCTATTCTTGCCACCGCTTGAGGTCATCGTATCGTAGGTATATCGCACCATCTGGAACGGAAAAGGGCCAGAGGGCAACAACGGGTGAGGGAAAGTGCTACCTCTAGAAACGTGAATCGCATCCACACCATCTTCTTCCAGCCACTGACAAATTTGAATAGCTTCCTCTAAGGTATTCCCAGATTTTTCCCACGGCGTAATAATGTTATTGAACTCCCTAACACTAATCTTTGCCTGTAGGTGAAATTCATCTCCCACCACTTTACGAATTTCTCGCACAATTTCTTGCAGAAACCGATAGCGATTTTTAAGTTCCCCGCCATATTCATCGGTGCGTTGATTAATGGCAGAACTAAGAAACTGATTGATTAAATACCCGTGAGAGCTATGTAGTTCGATACCATCGAGGTTCGCTTCTTTCGCTCTTGCTGCTGCTCTGGCAAAGTCTTGAACTATTTGTTTAACTTGGCTAGTTGGCATCTCGATCGCAGGTAGACCGTGAATTCGATCTGCTCGATCCGTTGAGCTTGGCGCAGGTTTCGGTGCAATTTGCTGGTCAATAATTTGCGTGTTTTCAATCCCTTCAATGTCTCTCTGCCGACCAGAATGACTTAGCTGAATAATATATTTGCATTCATATCGGCGTACTGCTTCTCCCACGGTACGCCAAAAGGGAATTCTTTCATCACAGTCGATGGTGACTACATTAGGCGTAATTCGACCTTCAATAGAAACAGGGGCATAAGAAGAAATAATTGCTCCAACCCCTCCCTTAGCAAACTTATTTTCCCAATTGACCCGAGCTTGATTTCCCGAACCATTATAGTTATCCCAACGCCCCGTAATACTGGAGCGAAAAATACGATTTTTAACTGTCAGGTGGCGGAATTTCAATGGTTGAAATAACATATCTTTTTCCTCCTAAAAATATGGAGCGAGGGAACAAGCAAAGTAATTTATTTTGCTTATTGTGGGCTGTTAAAATTTTTATCTAAACATTTAAAACTATTTAATTTAAGCCTATACTTATTCTTGTAGTTTCAATGTTTTTTTGTAATTTTTCTTGATATTATTCTAGAAACTATGTACTAATAAAGCCTGTTTTACCTTGATTGCAGGACATTTTGGAAAAACATTAACTAATTTTCTAGTTACTTAGTTTCTATGATTGGTCAAAAAAAATTACGCTAGTAACTCAAACCGATTAACTTGATTAAGTAGTGTAATCATTCTTAATAAAGACTAGAAAGATCGAGCTTGAAATTAATTTTTAGAAAAAGAAAACTTTGGGCAAAAGATAAAAAAACTTATATTTTTCGCCAAGAAAAGTACTAGGAGAAGTAGATGAAAAAGTCCCGTTTAGGCGTTATAACTTGCGCGATCGCAATTTCGCTCATGATTTTAGGCTGTTCTCCCTCTGAACACCAAGCAATATCAGTCGAACGTTTGCAAGAATTGGTTGCTGAAGCCGAAGCTAGAAAAACGGGGGAGATCTCACCCCCCAAATATGAGCAGCAAAACCCGACTCAAACTGCTCAAAAGCAAAAAACTAATGACGAAGCCACAGAATACGACCGAGACTATCTTGGTTACGTGCCATCAGAGTACTATGGCAACCTTACAGAAGCCGAACAGAAGGGTCTACAGACCTGGTATTTTTGGACTGGTGGGAATGAGAAATTTTTCCGAGACTTAGCCAGACAAACTCGTGGGGAGGCTGACTTTTTAAGTCTTTTAGATGCCCGTCCTGATGGCGATCCAGTAGATCCATCTCACCACTATCAACGCAATGAGCGGTTTAAGGAAATTGGCGTAGTCAATGACCCCAGCTGTACTGCTGCAACCCAACCAGATGAATATGGTCTCTGGTTAGATAAATGCGATCGCGATCCTAATGCGACAGGGATTATGGGAGCGCGCAAGTTTCCCAATCCTAATTTTGACCCAGAAAAATGGGATGCCGTTCAGTACTATGCAGCAGGAGCCAACCAAGCCCAAGTCGAACCCCCTTATCGTTTTGGGATCTCCTGTGGAGTTTGTCACATTGCCTTCGATCCTCTAAATCCACCTCAAGATCCCGAAAATCCGCAATGGAAAAATATTGTCTCTGCACTGGGTAACCAATACCTCAGAGAAGGCTCATTATTTGGCGGAACGATACCCGATGAAGACTTTCGCAAGCAAGTCTTGAATAGCCAGCCTCCAGGTACTTCAGACACTTCTCGGATTGCCACCGACCATATCGATAATCCCAATACGATTAATGCCATTTTTAACTTGGCAGATCGACCGAGAGCCGAAGAAGTAATGAACGATGGCACGAAACAGCAAGTTCCTCACATACTCAAAGACGGTGCTGATTCCGTAGGCATTCCTTTAGCTTCTGAGCGAGTCTATATCAATATCGGTTCTTGTTCCGATTACTGGCTCACTCTCCACGAACCTTTATTAGGAACAACACCGCAAAAACCTTTTGAGATCGAAACAGCTAGCCAAGAATGCGAATATTGGCCAAAAACTGAAGCGAGGATGGCGGATGCCGAGGCCTTTTTGACAACTCTTACGCCAATGTACTTAAAAGATGCACCAGGGGGTAAAGCTTATTTAACCAAAGACGACTCAGTTTTAAACCGAGGTAAGATCGTCTTTGCTGATACTTGCGCTACTTGTCACTCCAGCAAACAGCCATCAGCCCAAATTCTTGCCGATCCCGAACAGGCAAAACAATGGTATCGAGAGTCAGTCCTTAGTTCTGATTTTCTCGAACATAATTTCTTATCAGACGACAAACGTTATTCGATTACGCAGATTGGTACTAATGCTGCTCGTGCCTTAGCAACTAATGCTAAAGAAGGTCAGGTCTGGGAGGAATTTTCATCTCAAACCTACAAACAATTACCATCCCCAGGCAAGTTAAATTTAGAAAATCCTTTTGATGAAGAGCAACCGATTGAATTCGATATCCCCCCAGGAGGAACTGGCTATTATCGGACTCCATCTTTAATCAGTGTGTGGTCAAGTGCGCCATTGCTGCACAACAACGAACTGGGTGTATATACTGCCGATCCTTCCGTAGCAGGTAGGATGACAGCTTTTAACGATGCCATAGAAAAACTATTATGGCCTGAAAAACGCGATCGCATTATCCATCGAACTGAGCGGGATACTCATTTAGCCATGGGAGAACTAGAAGCCGACGTACCTCATGGAACTCCAATTAAACTATTAGCTAACTTAGACCCTCGTGGGACACCGAGAATTCTACAACGCAAATTAAACTCCGAACTAGGAGGTAAAATTTTAAGTTCTTTAGTTCGGTTTATTCCCGATGATGTACTGACTCCTCTGCTTTTGAGATACAATCTAGCTCCAGATTTTATCGAAGATCACGGCCATGAGTTTGGAGCAAATTTAGCCGATGACGATAAACGAGCATTAATCGAATTTTTGAAAACTTTCTAGTAGATTACTCGTATGATGGCACTCCCACAGTTTGTTTTCTCTTGCTGTGGGATTCTTCACCTTAGCGAAGAAACAAACTAGAATCGCATTACAGTGCTAGTAACAACACTGTATAAAATCCCGCACCCAAAGCAAACGCCCAAAAACGACTCTGACGTTCTTCAGGAAGTTCCTCTTTCAGCACATTTAAGATTATTCCCCCAGCCAAAAAGGCAAATAATAGCGAGATCGCAGCTGGTGAAAGTTCGCTTCCTAGTCCAATCGCCCAGCCAAAAATAATTGCTGCTGCTAGTATCCAACGACCGAGCTTATGATAGGCATGTTTGTGATTTGCTCGCAAACCGAAGTCATTGACCAGAAAATGTAAAGCCATTGCCAAAAAAAAGAAAATCAAACTGAGAATTCCCGATTGTTCTCGATGCAACAGTAGATAGCCAATCAGAGCATTGTAGAAAGCAAAAGAAATTATGTGCAACCAAAAAATTTCTGCTTCTGTTACATCTGCCTTGCCTGCTTTTTGATTGCGCTGACGCGATACCATTGCCAAGCATTCTAATCCATAAAACACGGCTAAACCTAGTAAGGCTAGAAGATAAACATGATGTTCTAAAAAAGCTAATGTTTCCCCAACTTCCTCCGTAATCGTTTCCTGGGCTTGGCTGAGTTCGGGTAGGATATGCACAAAAACGTAGGCAACTGAAACGCCACTGGCACAAGACAGCCAAATGTTACGAGGGGTGGTTTCGAGAAAGCGCAGCTTACCTGCAAACAAATGTACCAAGGCTAGAGCGATCGCCAATAGCCCAGATAGGAAAAATACAATCGACTCTCTCATAGTTTTTCTAGCTTGTTATCACTGTGTGAGTTTAAAATCTAAAACTGAAACCAGACTGTACTCAAAAGCGATCGCGCTGTAACTTCTTCATCCTCTATACCTGCATTTAATAAATTCTGGATGCTAACTGCTGCTCTAAAATTATCTTGAGAGTAAAAAATAGCTACATCAGTTTGCAGATATCTAGGTAAAGTAAAGCTGTTTTCTACATCTTCAAAGCGACTTCCATGGCACAATATTCCACTCCCAAAACCCAAACCCTGCCAAACACCTTGAGTAATTTCATAGCTAGTCCAGAAAGCTCCGCTATGACGTGGCACTCCTGTAGCCGAACTTCCTACTGTAATTACTTCATCTTCGCTAACAGAGGCATCGGTATAGGTATAAAATCCATAAACCCACCAACCAGGAATAATTTCGCCACTTATTTCGCCAGTCCATGAATTGCTAGTTTGCTCGTTAATCTGTAACTCAAAATCAGGTTCATTGGGGTCGGTGATAGTAATGTTATTCTGGGTTTCGTGATAGAAAGAAAGCGTCGCGAGCCAATTATCACTTAATTCGGTTTCAATCCCTAGTTCTAAACCTCGATCTATTTCACGCTTAAAAGGGTTGTCGTTAATATCTGTTCCTTCTATTGGTTCGGCAGAATACTCAACGGTAGTAAAAAGAAGAATATTATCGGTTAATTCATAATCAAGACTGAGTTCAGGATAAAAATTATTATTCTCAACTGGTTCAACGGTAGGTAATTCAGGAATATCGCTAGTGTCGCTAACTACTACATCAAATGTACCTTCAAAATTAAGCGACAAGCGATCGCTTAATGTCATTTCATGTTCGATAAATAAACCCAGATAATTTTTTTTACTAATAAAATCTTTAGCTACATAATTACTAGGCAGAATAGAAGTCGTAATTTGAGGTGCAGAATCAATTCCTTCTCCAGAAAGCAAAAAAGGATTTTTATTAATTTCTATGCCGATGGTTGTTGATTGTTTTATTTCAGTTGGCAACTCTTGATTGGTTTCTAAAATTAGATTATAAAACTTTTCTAAGGGAAACTCATCATAATCAAATTCTCGTTCTGTTTCTAGTGGCGAGACAGTCCGTCCTAAAGGACGACGCGAAGCTAGTGCCGTGGCATACCGCTCCGCATATTGCGGGGGTTCCCCCCGTTGTCCTAAAGGATACACCTTCGGATATAGGAACTGTCGAGGGTGCGATCTAAAAGCATTATTAGTACGATCCCAACCAACATGAGCTGCACGAAAAGAATTAGTTATTGTCCATGCTTGAGTAGATCGGTCGATCGCGATTAGGCTGCGCCTACGCTTGGCGATCGCTTGAGGATCGAAGGTAGGCAACAGAGAAACTTTCCCATAGATAGCCAATTAGCCTTAACAGTCGGCTGAAAAATAGATAAGGATTGTAGGTTTGTTGCATCTAGAAGATCAATTACCATATTGCCTTCAGGTAAGATTAACGGCGCTAATTTTTGTCTTCCTGCTGCGGTTTTTAAGATTGTTTCTAACCCTGTAACGGGAGTAAGATTGCTTTGGGCTAGTAAATCAGCGGCTGAAGTTGAAACCTGATGATGCGGGGGAATATTCTGAACAGGGTTTGCTGCTGTTAAGTTTGAGCGATGCGCTCTTTTAAAGGACTCGCTTCGCCAATCGCTTTTTGTCTCTGCTGCAACGGGGTTAATAGCGATCGATAACTGTAATAAGCTTAATTGAAATAAGAAAAAATTATACTTGACCCAATTCAAGTCCTTACTCCTCGTCTTAATTGTCTTTTACTTAATTAAAAGTATTCGCAATAAACTATAACTCATTTTGAGAGCATTTTTGCAAAATATTGATTTGTTCAGACTTGACAGCTAAATTCAAGCTCTGGTTAATTAGGCTAAAATTCTTTATTATAAGCGATTAAGAGCTTTTTTTGCGAAATATTTGAGGGACAGAAATGAACAATGTAAATTTATGTAATTAGTTTATTGATATTTAATTGCAATAGGTGGTAGCTTAATTCCAGCGCTAAATGACTATAGAGCTACCAAGCAGAGTCTACTCTGATCGTTGGTGAATGTCGTCAAGTTAAAAATCACTTTGGTGGGGAGCGGAATTTTGTAGTGGATAATTGTTCGACAATAGTAGAGCTTTTGCAATATAGAGCTGCTTCACAATCTCTAACAACGGCTTTTAAGTTTTTAAAAGATGGAGAAAAAGAAACAGAAACGCTAACTTATGGAGAGTTAGATCGCCGAGCTAAAGCGATCGCAACTCAATTACAAGCATTAAACTTAAGTGGCGAAAGAGCTTTATTACTTTATCCTTCAGGATTAGATTATGTAGCAGCTTTTTTCGGCTGTCTGTATGCAAGCGTTATTGCCGTTCCTGCTTATCCACCCCAAAATCAGAGAAAAACCCCTAGAATACAAGCTATAACTAAGGATGCAGAAGTAGCGATCGCTCTTACCACTGAGACGCTTTTACCGAGAATGCAGTCTTTATTGGGCAAAATTGGTAGTTTTCGATGGCTAGCTACGGATAGTTTAGCAGCAGGAATTGAAGCTAATTGGCAGGAATCAGATGTAGATAGAGATGCAATCGCTTTTTTGCAATATACATCGGGTTCTACAGGTACGCCAAAAGGAGTCATGGTCAGTCATGGGAACATAATACATAATGCAGCGATGACTTATCGTTGGATGGGACATTCTCCTGAAAGTAAGTTTATTTCTTGGCTGCCAATCTATCATGACATGGGGCTAATTGGCGGTATTTTACAGCCTCTTTATGGCGGTTTTCCTTGTGTGTTGATGTCGCCCACCTCGTTTTTACAACGTCCCTATCGTTGGTTACAAGCTATTTCTCAATATAAAGGAACTACTAGCGGTGCGCCTAATTTTGCTTACGAACTATGTGTGCAAAGGATTACTGCCGAACAACGGGCTACTTTAGATCTGAGTAGTTGGCAGGTGGCTTTTAATGGGGCTGAACCGATTCGTCATGAGACTTTAGAGTTATTTGCAGCTACATTTGCTGACTGTGGTTTTCGCCCATCGGCTTTTTATCCCTGTTATGGAATGGCGGAAACAACTTTATTAGTTTCTGGAAAAAATAAAGAAGTAAAAAGACTAGAGAATGAACAGGTTTCCTATCAAAGTAAAGCTGTGGATAGATTGGCTTTAGCTGAAGATAGAATTGTAGAAGTCTGCGAACAAGAAGATAGCAAAATTTTAGTTGGTTGCGGTAGGAGTATTCCCGATCTAGAAATTGCGATCGTTAATCCTGAAACCCTTACAGTTTGTCCGTCGGTCAAAGTAGGGGAGATTTGGGTGCGTGGGGATAGTGTGGCGAAGGGTTATTGGCATCGTTTGGAGGAGACGGAAGAGACGTTTCGCGCCAAGACGCAGAGGCGCAAAGGAGTTAATAGTGGTGATTTTGAAGTTGAAATAAGTCCAGATAGTTGTTTTCTGCGTACTGGTGATTTGGGATTTTTGGATGAGTCGGGGGAGTTGTTTGTTACTGGTAGGCTGAAGGATTTGATTATTGTTAGGGGGCGTAATCTTTATCCTCAAGATATTGAGTTGACGGCCCAAAGGAGTCATGATGCTTTGCGTTTGGGTAGTAATGCTGCTTTTACGGTGGAGAGGGAAAATGAGGAAAGATTGGTAGTTGTACAGGAGTTGGAGTTTCGGGCTAAACCGAATCTGGATTCAGTAATTACAGCAATTCGTCAAGCTGTGACGGAGGCGCATGAGATAGAGGTTTATGGTGTGGTTTTGATTAAGCCTGGGAGTATCCCGAAGACTTCTAGTGGTAAGATTCAACGTCGGGCAACGAGGAATCAGTTTTTGGCAGGTACATTAAATATAGTTGCTAGTGATTTTATCGAAACTCAGGAATGTAGTGAGGGAGAAAGTAAGTTAACTAGAAAAGAGCTTTTACAACAATCTTCTCAAGAAGCCCAGTTACTTTTAGAGTCATATCTGCAAACTAACATTGCACGTATCTTAAAAAGATCGCCTCAAGAAATTGAAGTGACAAGTCCCTTGACTAGTTTGGGGTTGGATTCGTTAAAGGTTTTTGAATTAATAAATCTAATTGAAGCTGACTTGGGAGTTAATATTGCGATCGCCGATTTGTTTTCAGGCTTGAATATGCGATCGCTCTCTACAAAAATCTTAGCCAACTTAGAAATATCTAATTCTACTGAATCTATATCTTTAGAAAGAATTACGACAAATAATAATATTTATCCAGTTTCTTTTGCTCAAGCTCGACTTTGGTTTCTAGATCGTTTGAAAACTGGTAATTCTGCCTATAATATTGCTTTTGGCGTTCGCATTCAAGGTAACTTGCAAAGGGAGATATTAGAAAAAGCCCTCAACTGTGTCATTCAAAGACATGAAATATTACGGACTAGTTTTAATAGTTTATCAGGTCAAATAATTGGCGCAATCGCAGCAGATTTTAAGCTGTCGTTAACCGTAAGAGACTATCAACAATTCTCTAGAGAAAAACAAGAATTAGAAGTAAAAAGAATTGCCACTCAAGAACATCAAAAGCCTTTTAATCTTTCGGAACTACCTTTACTAAGAGCTACGCTGTTATGTTTAGCACCCCAAGAACATATACTTTTAATTAATATTCATCATATTATTTTTGATGGTTGGTCGGCAGAGATATTTATTAATGAGCTTGGTACTTTTTATCAAGATATTCTTGGCGATCGCCTTTCATCAATTTCTGAACTTCCCATACAGTATCGAGACTTTATTGGTTGGCAAAAACAATGGTTACACCAAGAAAATATAACTAAACATCTAGATTACTGGACGCAAAAACTAAAGGGCGCGCCGACTATTTTACAGTTACCTACAGATAGACCTAGACTACCAATTCAATCTGAGGGGGGTGCAACCCAATCTTTAGTCTTACCCAAAACGCTTTCTCAACAACTTAAAACACTGGCGCTGCAAGAAAATGTTACCCTGTTCATACTCTTATTGGCAGCATTCAAAATTTTACTATTGCGCCATACAGGACAGGAAAATATAGTTGTTGGTTCGCCCATTGCCAATCGCCAGCATCAAAAGTTGCAGGGATTAATCGGCTTTTTTGTTAATACCATCCCACTGCGAACTAACTTAGCAGGTAATCCCAGTTTTCAAGAATTACTATCACAGATACGTCAGGTGGCGATCGAAGCCTATACCCATCAAGATTTACCTTTTGAACAGTTAGTAGAAGCACTCCAGCCAGAGCGGAATTTAAGCTACACGCCGATATTTCAGGTAATGTTTGCCGTGACAGATACGCCGAAGTTACCCGAAATTGAGGGTTTAAATTGGAGTCAGTATCGAATCGATCGCGAGACAGCACAGTTCGATCTCAACGTCTCTATTGAAGCAGAAGCAGAATTGAGGGTTTGTTTTGAATACAATCGAGATTTATTCGATGCAGCCACGATCGCATCTATGGTCGATCGCTTTGCCATTTTATTGCAAGGGATCGTTACCAATCCAGCAGCAAAGTTATCAGATTTACCTTATCTAACTGAATTAGAAATCCAACAGCTATCAAACTGGAATAATACTCAGGTTGACTATCCTCAAGTTTGCTTTCCCCAGCTATTTGAAGCACAGGTAACGAAAACTCCCCAGGCGATCGCCCTCAGCTTTGAAGAACAAGAAATAACCTATTTTGAATTAAATCGACGCGCCAATATCCTCGCTCATGAACTGCAAACTTTAGGGGTTCAACCAGATACTATCGTCGGTGTTTGTCTGGAACGTTCTTTAGAACTGGCGATCGCTTTGGTGGCAATTCTCAAAGCTGGTGGGGCGTACTTACCTTTGGACTGTAGCTATCCCCAAGAACGTTTGGCATTTATGCTAGCAGATGCCAACATCAACGTATTATTAACCCAAAAGCATCTGCAATCAGTATTACCAACCTATCAAGGACAAATTATTTGTTTGGATGATCAGGATATTTGGTTAGGGGACAAAATAGCCAACCCAGTCAGTCACGTCGAACCAGATAACCTAGCTTATGTAATTTATACCTCTGGTTCAACAGGAACACCTAAAGGGGTGATGAACACTCATCGAGGTTTGGTTAATCGCTTGTTGTGGATGCAAGACACTTATCGATTAATCCCAGAAGAGAAAGTTTTACAGAAGACACCCTATAGTTTTGATGTTTCAGTTTGGGAATTTTTCTGGCCATTGCTAACTGGTGCATCTCTAGTAATAGCCAAACCAGGAGGACATCAAGATAGTGATTATTTAGTCGATCTAATCGAGCAAGCACAAATTACAACCCTGCATTTTGTTCCCTCGATGTTACAAGTATTTCTTGACGAACCAGAATTAGAAAAATCACAGAAATGTCGCAGTCTCAAACGAGTTATTTGTAGTGGCGAAGCCCTTTCATTACCCCTGCAAGAAAAGTTTTTTGCTCGCCTTAACTGTGAACTATACAATCTTTATGGCCCAACTGAAGCAGCGATCGATGTCACCTATTGGCAATGTCAACCAGAATATCAGGGCAGTCAGGGCAGTTCGCGAACTGCCCCTACAGTTCCCATTGGTCGCCCGATTGCCAACACGCAGATATATATTTTAAATCGAGATCTACAACCCGTGCCGATTGGAGTAGCGGGAGAATTACACATTGGTGGAGTGGGGTTGGCTAGAGGTTATTTAAATCAGCCAGAGTTAACTAAAGAAAAGTTTATTTCGATCCCCCCTACCCCCCTTACTAAGGGGGGATTGAGGGAGGATCGTTTATACAAAACTGGAGACTTAGCAAGATACCTACCAACCCTAAAGGATACCGCTTCGCGTCCTAAAGGATTAGCTCCTAACGTCGCGTCACACGAAGTTAGTCCTTTAGGGCATAATGGCGCGATTGAGTATTTAGGTAGAATCGACCACCAAGTCAAAATCAGAGGCTTTCGGGTTGAATTGGGGGAAATTGAAGCAGTTTTAAGTCAACATCCAGCCGTAAGAGAAACGGTAGTTGTTGTGAGAGAAATATCTCAAAGACAGCAGTTATTGGCATACATCGTTTGCGATCGCGATCTTCAATGGTCAAGGGAAGAGGGTAAAAAATATCTCCAAGATCTATTGCCAGAATATATGCTGCCATCAGCTTTTGTGATCCTCGATCGACTACCTCTGTTACCTAACGGAAAAATAAATCGTCGTGCTTTACCTCTACCCGAAAGTGCATCGACCACAGTAGCTCATCAAGCACCTAGTTCGGAAATCGAACAAAAGATCGCTGCTATTTGGCAAGAAGCATTACAGCTAACAAAAGTGGGGATCGATGATAATTTTTTCGACCTCGGCGGACATTCTTTACTCCTACTTGAGGTAAATCAAAAATTGAGAAAGTCTTTACAACGCGATTTATCTGTGGTGGAAATGTTTCAGCACCCGACGATCGCTTCTTTAGCAGTGTATCTTACTCAAAGTTGCCACCAGAAAGATGCTTTTCAATCGATACGCGATCGCACCAGCCAAAGAATTAAAGCAATTAATAGACAAAAACGACTCGCAAAAAACAGATGAACAGTTCAGAAACCCCAGAATCACAAGAATCATTAGAAGCAATCGCAATTGTCGGTATGGCAGGACGTTTTCCTGGTGCCAGCAATTTAGCAGAATTTTGGCACAATTTAGCCACTGGAATTGAATCAGTATCCTTTTTTAACGACGAGGAATTGACTCAATCGGGAATCGATCCGAGCCTACTGAAAAATCCTCACTACGTCAAAGCTAGTGCTGTTTTAGAGGATATAGATTTATTCGATGCTCCCTTTTTTGACTTTAATCCGAAAGAAGCTGAAATTACCGATCCGCAACACCGCCTATTTTTAGAATGCGCCTGGGAGGCACTAGAAAATGCTGGGTACGATCCCCAAAGGTATCAAGGTAAAACGGGAGTTTACGGCGGAGCTAGTCTTAATAATTATTATGCCTTCAATGCCAATCGCGATCGCCTGGGTTCAGCTCAATCCTATCAAACCCTGATCGGCAACGATAAAGACTTTCTCACTACTCGCGTTTCCTATAAATTAAATCTAACAGGGCCGAGTATTACCGTACAAACAGCCTGTTCGACATCCCTAGTCGCCACTGTACTCGCTTGCCAAAGTTTATTAAATTATCAATGCGATTTGGCTTTAGCTGGTGGAGTTTCCCTTCGCGTACCCCAAAAAGCTGGATATTTACACGAATCAGGAGGGACTTTATCCCCTGATGGTCACTGTCGCGCTTTTGATGCTCAAGCAGGAGGCATGATTATTGGTAACGGTGTCGGAATTGTTGTTCTCAAAAGATTATCAGAAGCGATCGCCGATGGCGACTATATTCATGCGGTGATTAAAGGTGCAGCGATTAATAATGATGGTGCGGGAAAAGTCGGCTATACTGCCCCCAGTGTCGATGGTCAAGCAGAGGTAATCGCCGAAGCCATGATGCTAGCTGGAGTAGAACCAGAAACTATCGACTATATCCAAGCTCACGGTACTGGTACAACTTTAGGCGATCCGATTGAAATTGCAGCACTGTCTCAGGTTTTTCGTGCCAACACCACTAAAGCAGGTTTTTGTGCGATCAGTTCAGTAAAAACTAATATTGGTCATTTAGATGCTGCTGCTGGAATTGCTGGGCTAATTCAAACGGTTTTAGCTCTCAAGCATAAGTCGATTCCACCTAGTCTAAATTTTGAGCAGCCAAATCCTCAAATTGATTTTGTCAATAGTCCTTTTTACGTTAATACTAAACTGACGGAATGGGAACCAGCAGGACATCCTAGACGCGCAGGGGTCAGTTCATTAGGTATTGGTGGGACGAATGCTCATGTTGTTCTTGAAGAAGCCCCAGATCTCGTAGGGGTGATTCGCCCTAAAGGACTAGCTGCGCGTCGCGAATCGCCCCTACGGGAATTATTGGTTATTTCGGCGAAAACTGAATCCGCGTTAGAGACAGCGACGGACAATTTAGTAGAACATTTAAATAAACATCCCGAATTGAATTTAGCTGATGTGGCGTATACCTTACAGGTGGGGCGCAAAGAATTTACTTATCGTCGCATGGTGGTAGGAAAAGATGTTGAAGATGTGGCGATCGCTCTGCAAAATCGAGAACCTCAAAGGGTTTTGACTCATTGTACCCAGCTAAATAATCCCTCAATTGTCTTTATGTTTCCTGGGCAGGGTTCTCAGTATGTCAACATGGGTACGGAATTATATGAAACTGAGCCTGTTTTTCGTGAGTGGATCGATCGCTGTGCGGAATTATTAGAACCTGAATTGGGGTTGGATTTGCGATCGCTAATTTATCCCATCGTAGGGGCGAACGGCCGTTCGCCCCTACAGGAATCGCCCTTACAACAAACTGAAATAGCACAACCAGCTATCTTTACTATCGAATATGCTTTAGCCCAATTATGGATGTCTTGGGGAATAAAACCACAAGCTGCGATCGGTCATAGTATTGGAGAATACGTAGCTGCAACCATTGCTGGTGTGATGTCTTTAGAAGATGCTTTGTGTTTAGTAGCGCGACGGGGTAAGTTAATTCAACAAATGCCGACAGGTTCAATGCTGGCGGTGTCTTTATCAGAGACAACGGTAAGGGCGAACGGCGGTTCGCCCCTACAAAAGGATGGATTATCTTTAGCTGCTGTTAATGCTCCTAATTTATGCGTCATTTCAGGTAGTGATGAGGCAATAACTAAAATAAATAAAGAATTGACTGAAAAAGGTATTGAATGCCGTCATCTTCATACTTCCCATGCTTTCCATTCTCCCATGATGGATGATGCGATCGCCCCTTTTACCCAAGAAATTGCCAAAGTTAAATTAAATCCACCTCAAATGCCCTTTATTTCCAACGTTACAGGCACTTGGATAACAGACGAACAAGCAACAAATCCCCATTATTGGGCAAAACATATGAGGCAAACAGTTCGTTTTGCTGCGGGAGTTGACGAACTACTACAAGAACAAGAAAATATTTTGCTAGAAGTCGGTGCTGGCAGAACTTTATCTACTTTTGTTAAACGTAATTCTGCTCAAGCAGCAGGGCAAATAGTATTGTCGTCGTCACGTCATCCTAAAGAAACAGTTGACGATCGCACTTTTATCCTCAATATGCTGGGTAGACTGTGGCTAGCAGGAGTAGCCATTGATTGGGGTGATTTTAATGCTCACCAAAAACGTTATCGAGTACCTCTACCAACTTATCCTTTTGAACGTCAACGTTATTGGATCGATCCTATCGATCCCCCCTTGAAAGCTTTTAAAGGGGGGTTTGGTAAAAAAGACAATATTGCTGATTGGTTTTATGTTCCTGCTTGGAAAGCCTTACCTCTGATTCAAAACAGTAAGATAACTAACGATCGCTATTTAGTTTTTGTCGATCAGTCGGCAATTAGCGATCGCCTAATCGAAAAGTTAAAACAAGATGGACAAAATGCGATCGCCGTATATATTGGAGATAATTTCAGCCAGGATCGTTATAGCTACACCATCAACCCTAATAACTCAGAAGATTATCAAACTCTTTTTCAAGCAATTTCCGAATTAGGTAACATTCCTACTAAAATTATCTACCTGTGGAATACTTCACCCCATCACCCAGTCACCCCATCACCCAGTCACCCCATCTCCCCGTCTCCCCGACGCGAAGCTAGTGCTAAAGCATACCGCTTCGCATATCCTTTAGGGCATCACCCAGTCACCCAGTCTTTCTGGCATCTTATTTATCTCGCCCAAGCAATCGAACAACCAAAACACAACATTGAAATTATCGTAGCTACTAATAATCTTTATGATGTTATTGGCGATGAAAGTTTGTCCTACAAAGAAGCAACAGTCTTAGGTGCAATTAAAGTTATTGCTCAAGAGTATTCCTATCTCAATTGCCGTCAAGTCGATCTCTCAGAATCTCATAGCGATCGCTCTATCGAACAGTTAATTACGGAATTAACTACTGATTCAGCCGATAAATTTGTTGCCTATCGCAAACATCGCCGTTGGGTACAAACTTTTGAGCCTATTCCTATTACTAAAAATCCCTCAGAGCAATCTAAATTACGTCCAGGTGGAGTTTATCTGATAACAGGAGGTATGGGGGGTGTTGGTTTAGTTTTAGCCGAACATTTAGCCCGTACAGTACAAGCTAAACTCATTTTATTAGGACGTTCTCAATTACCAGCCAACGATACTTGGGATGAGTGGTTAACTACTCACGAGCAAGAAGATTATATTAGTAAAAAGATTAGTAAACTTAAACAGTTACAAGCATTGGGGGCAGAAGTTTTACCCTTAACTGCGGATGTTGGCGATCGCGCTCAAATGGAACAGGCGATCGCCCTGGCTTTAGAACGTTTTGGTACTATCAATGGTGTAATTCATGCTGCTGGGATAGCTGGTGGTGGTATTATTCAACTGAAAACCCCAGAAATAGCTGAAAAGATCTTTGCTCCTAAAGTCAGAGGAACATTAGTTCTTAATGAGGTATTACAAGCAATCGATTTAGATTTCTTAGTGCTGTGTTCTTCTCTAGCTTCTATTGTGGGCGGATTTGGACAGGCTGATTATTGTGGGGCGAATGCCTTTTTAGATGCTTTTGCTGGTTGCGACAATGCTAGTAGACATACAGTGGCAATTAATTGGGATGCTTGGCAGGAAGTTGGCATGGCAGTTAATATAGATGTCCCAACTGAATTGAAGCAATGGCAAGCCGATAACCTCAAGCATGGATTATTATCTACCGAAGCAGTAGCAGTGTTCGATCGCGCTTTGGCAAGCGGGTTATCTCAAGTTATTATCTCAACTCAAGATTTACCGAGGGCGATCGAACAAAACAATAGTTTCATAGCTGTCTATGCTGCTCAAAAATCAGATATTGTGCCTTCTTTCCAGCAAAATCTGAGTCCAAACTATGTTGCCCCTAGTAACGAAATTGAAAAAACTATTGCGAATATTTGGCAAGAAGTGATAGGGTTAAAACAAGTAGGAATTAATGATGACTTTTTTGAGTTAGGCGGACATTCTCTACTTGCTATTCAAGTTACTTCCCGCCTAAGAGAAACCTTTAAACTCGATTTGCCCCTACGGACACTTTTGTTTGAAGCTCCTACCATCGCTAAATTAGCTGCGGTGATTGAAGCACCAGCAACTTTAACAGAGGAAACTGAGGAAATGGAACAATTGTTAGTGGAAATCGAAAATCTTTCCTTAGAAGCATTGGAACAGGAACTTGCTCAAAAATCTCCATCAAGTTAAAGCGATTAGGCTGAAGTCTAGCCTACACATCCCTTTATTTTATCAATTAATTGATAATTATTCTTAATTAATTGGTAGCAATAAACCGATTATTGCCCATTCTCAAATTCAATTTCAACCTGGTATTAAGATGGAATTTAGCCTACTATACTTTTCTGGAGACGGATCGACAACCCAGAGAAATAAATACGATCTCTTGCTCGAAACAGTTAAATACGGAGACACTCACGGGTTTCAAGCAGTGTGGACTCCAGAGCGTCATTTTCACCCTTTTGGCGGACTTTATCCCAACCCTTCGGTCATAGCTGCTGCTTTAGCAACAGTAACTAAAAATATCCAACTGCGATCGGGTAGTGTTGTTATGCCTTTACAAAATCCCGTCAGGGTGGCGGAAGAATGGGCAGTAGTAGATAATCTTTCTGATGGTAGAGTGGGCATATCCTTTGCTTCTGGTTGGCACGCGGATGATTTTTTATTGCAACCAGATAATTATAGCGATCGCCGACAAGCGATGTGGTCAGGAATAGAAGTCTTTAAACAGCTTTGGCAAGGGGAAAAAGTCGAATTTTTAGGAGGAACAGGAAAACCTGTAGGAATTCAAACTTTTCCTCGACCAATACAAGCTCAAGTCCCAATTTGGATTACTTGCGGTGCCAATGAAACTTTTATTGAAGCTGGTAAAATTGGCGCGAATGTTTTAACTTCTTTGCTGTATGAAACTACCGATAATTTAGCCAAACAAATAGCTCTTTATCGTAATTCTTTAGCTGAACATGGTTATGATGCTCAACAAGGAAAAGTAGCTTTGATGCTCCATACTTTTATTGGGGATGATGAAGAATCGATTAAAATCCAAGTTAAAGAACCTTTTTGTAATTATATTAAAACTCATTTTGGCTTAGTTGAAAAATTGGCAGAAAAAATTGATTTTCCTGTTAGTTCAGATACATTTACTGAAGACGATCGCACCTGTTTATTTGATTTTGCTTTTGAGCGTTATCTACAAGGAAGAGTGATGATTGGCACTAAAGAAACTTGTAGTCAAACAATCGAACATCTAGAGCAAATTGGCGTAGATGAAATTGCTTGCTTAATTGATTTTGGTTTAGATTCTGCTTCGGTGATGAACAGCTTGTCTAAACTCAAGAATTTAAAAGAAGAATATCAAAACAAACAATTACTTAGACAATATTCAGCTTTAAGCTATTTTTAAAAGCGATCGCAGATGTAAAAAATAAGAGCGAGTCTGACAATATTATTGAGTTGACTAATTTATCATGAGTAATATAGCTAAAAGAATTGCTGCACTATCTCCAGCGCAAAGGAAACTTTTGGAGTTGCGGTTAAAACAAAAACAAATAAACTTAGGAACAAAAAGTTCAATTTCTCAAAGAAAAGCATCAGATACTTTACCATTATCGCTAATGCAAGAAAAGTTGTGGTTTGGACATCAATTACAACCAGACTTACCTTTATATAATGAATTAAATTTATTTAAGCTTGTAGGTAATCTCGATCTTGTTGCTATAGAAAAAAGTATTAACAAAATTATTCAGCGTCATGAAATCTTACGGACTACTATTAAAACTATTAATGAGCAAGTAACTCAAATTGTTGCTCCAGAATTAAGCATATCTGTACCCATTATAGATTTGAAACAAGATTCAGAAGCTGAAATTCAAAAAATAATTAATAACTATTCTCGGCAACCCTTTAATTTAGAAAAATTACCATTACTCAGAAGTATTATTATTTCTCTGTCAGAACAAGAACATCTGATGCTGGTTGTTATGCATCATATTATTTCTGATGGTTGGTCTTGGGATATATTTTGTCGGGAATTAGCAACATTTTATCAAGCTTTAGTTAATAATCAAACTACGACTTTACCAGAACTACCAATTCAATATGGAGATTTTGCTCTTTGGCATCACCAATTTATTCAAGACAAAATTACACCACAGCTAAATTACTGGAAACAGCAACTAAAAAATATACCACCAATTTTAGAATTACCGACAGATTATCCTCGTCCTGCTAAACAAAGTTTTCGAGGTGGTCGAGAAACATTTATTATTCCTAATAAACTTACTAAAAGTCTAAAAGAATTAAGCAAACAAGAAAATGTAACAACTTTTATGTTGTTGTTGGCTGCATTTAAGACTTTACTTTATCGTTATAGCCAAGAGACAGATATTGTAGTTGCTACTCCAGTTGCCAATCGCGATCGCACTGAGATCGAGAATTTAATTGGCTGTTTTATTAACACAATTGTTTTAAGAACTAATCTAGATGGCGAGCCGAGTTTTTCCGAATTATTACAACGGGTAAAAGCAACAACTTTAGCAGCATATAATCACTCAGATTTGCCCTTTGAAGAGTTAGTTAAAGAATTAAATATAGAGCGATCGCCATCTACTAATCCTTTATTTCAGGTAATGTTTATTTATCAAGAAGCACCACTATTAAGTTTAACCTTACCCGATTTAGAAATAACTCCTTTACCTGTAGATAATGGGATTAGTAAATTTGATTTGACACTGTATATCGAAGATACTCAAGCAGAATTAATTGGATTTTTAGAATATAGTAGCGATTTATTTCGTGAGGATACGATTCAAAGGATGTTGGCAAATTTTCAGACTTTATTAACCGAAATTGTCGCTAATCCTGATACTAATCTCGATCGCTTACCGTTGTTAACAGCATCAGAAAGAAACCAGCTGTTAGTTGAATGGAATAATACTCAAAAAGATTACCAATTAGATCTATGTCTGCATCAGTTATTTGAAGAACAAGTAACTAAGACACCCGATGCAATAGCAGTAGTCTTTGAAGATAAACATCTTACCTATGGCGAACTCGATCATCAAGCAAATCTGTTGGCTGGTTACTTGCAACAGTTAGGAGTAGGCAAAGATGTTTTAGTCGGTATTTATTTAGAACGATCGCTCGTGGTAGTTGCCCTTTTGGCTGTCCTCAAAACAGGCGGTGCATACGTACCTCTCGATCCTACTTATCCTCTAGAGCGGATCGACTTTATGGTAGAAGATGCGAAACTGGAGATAATACTTACCCAACAAAAATTACGGGGACATTTAGCTACAGATCGCCTAAAAGCCATCGAACTAGATACAGACTGGGAAACTATCGCCCAACACAACCTAACTCCAGCCGAGTCCAAATTCCAACCAGAATCATTAGCTTATGTAATCTACACTTCAGGTTCGACAGGAAAACCGAAAGGAGTACAAATCGGTCATGTTCAGGTGGTTAACTTCTTAACTTCCATGAGTTGTCAACCAGGATGCGATCGACAAGACATACTTTTAGCCGTTACCTCCATATCCTTTGATATCGCCGTACTAGAAATTTTTCTCCCCCTAATAGTCGGTGCCAAAGTGATTTTAGTTAGTCGGGAAGTAGCTTTAGACGGTCAAAAACTGCTATCGGCATTAAATCGATATAACCCTACAATCATGCAAGCCACACCAGCTACCTGGAAGTTACTCTTAGAAGCAAGATGGCAAGGTAGCGATCGCCTTAAAATACTTTGTGGTGGGGAAGCCTTAAGGAAAAACTTAGCGCAACAACTACTTGCTAAAGCGGCATCTTTATGGAATATGTATGGGCCGACAGAAACTACTATTTGGTCGGCGATTGAACCCGTACAACCAAATTTAACCGACAACTCTATTCCCATTGGTCGTCCTATTGCCAACACACAATTTTACATAGTCAACGATCTCCTCCAACCTTTACCCATTGGCGTACCAGGAGAACTGCATATTGCTGGTATGGGTGTTGCTCAAGGCTACTTAAATCGTCCCGAATTAACCGCAGCAAAATTTATTCCAATCCTCCCTCAATCCCCCCTTAGTAAGGGGAGGCAGCGCGTTGGGCGGGTTTCCCGACTTGAAGCGAATGCCGTGGGTAGGGGGGATCGCCTCTATAAAACGGGAGACAAAGCCCGATACCTAGCGGATGGCAAAATTGAGTATTTAGGCAGAATCGATCACCAAGTCAAAATTAGAGGTTTTCGGATCGAGATCGGCGAAATTGAATCAGTTTTAGCTCAACATCATGCTGTAGGTGAAGTGGTCGTTATCCCCCAGGAGGATGACTTTCAGCCTAAATCCTTAACAGCTTATATCGTGTTTGGTTCAAAAACCATACCTACTGTTAGGGAACTTCGTTGTTTTCTGCGCCAACAGTTGCCAGAATATATGATTCCCAATGCCTTTGTGGCGATGGAAATGCTACCTTTAACCCCCAATGGCAAAATCGATCGCCGTGCTTTAACTCATGCCAATGTCGTACCGATGGGGAGTCAAGAGAACTATACTGCTGCTAATACCACTACTCAAGAGATACTGGTAGGAATTTGGGGGCAAATTCTTAATTTGGATCGAGTAGGCATTGAAGATAACTTTTTTGAATTAGGGGGACATTCTTTATTAGCAACTCAAGTAATTTCTCAGGTAAGAAAAACTTTTCAAGTCGAAATTCCTTTAGGAGAACTATTTTCTGCACCAACAATCGCGCAATTTTCCCAATGTATAGAAACGACAATAAATAACGAGTCTTCGTTAGAATTTATCCCTATAAAACCAGTTGCTAGAAATAGTAATTTACCGCTTTCTTTTGCTCAACAAAGACTATGGTTACTCCAACAATTAGAACCTGATTCTACTACTTACAATGGTTCTAATGCTTTACTAATAGAAGGTATTTTAAACTTAGAAGCACTTACCAAGAGCATCAACGAAATTATTAGACGACATGAGATATTACGGACGAATTTTGTCTTAGTCGATCATCAACCAGTTCAGAAAATTAGCTCCGAACTCAAGATTTCTCTGGCAATTATAGATCTACAAAATTTATCGGCAACAGAACGTCAAGCAGAGGTGCAAAAATTAGAAAAAATTGATGCCCAACAACCATTCGCTCTTACTGAAGCACCTTTATTAAGACTGACTCTTTTACAGCTAGAAGCAGAGAAATATATGCTGTTGGTGACTATGCACCATATTATTTCCGATGCTTGGTCAGCAGGAATATTTATCAAAGAAATATCGGCACTTTATCCAGCATTTTGCCAAGGAAAACTATCACCACTACCAGAATTACCAATTCAATATGGAGACTTTGCTATCTGGCAACAACAATGGTTACAAGGGGAAGTTTTAGATCATCAATTAGCTTATTGGAAGCGTCAGTTACAGGATGCTAAAACAAGCTTGGAATTACCAATAGATAAACCCTGTCGAGAAGGAAGTTCTATTGGTAAGCAATATAATTTGGCTCTAACTAGTGAAATATCTCAGCAACTAGAAATTTTTAGTCAACAACAAGGAGTCACTTTATTTATGACTCTACTAACAGTTTTTAATACCTTACTTTATAGCTATAGCCAACAAGAAGATATTTTAATCGGTTCTCCTATTGCTAATCGAAATCGTAGTGAAGTTGAAGGATTAATTGGCTTTTTTGTTAATACTTTGGTTTTACGGACTGACTTATCTGACAATCCAACTTTTAAAGAATTATTAATAAGAGTTAGAGAAATTGCCTTGAATGCATATGCTCACCAAGACTTACCTTTTGAGAAATTAGTATCAGAATTACAACCAGAACGTTATCGCGATCGCTCTCCTTTATTTCAAGTCTGGTTTGTCTTGCAAAATGCGCCTGCTGCTGAACTTAAACTATCAGGATTAAATTTAAGTTTATTAAATGTAGAAAGTGGCATAGTACGTCACGATCTTAAATTAGATTTGACTAAAACTGAGTCTGGTATTAAAGGCTTTTTTGAATATAAACAAGACTTATTTTCTGAAGGTGCGATCGCCACTATGATAGCCAGATTTCAAATATTAATTAGTTTAATTCTCAAACAACCAGAACTTAAGTTAAATGAGTTACGACAAGTTGTTGTAGAAACTGAACAAGAACAGCAGAAAGCTCAAAGCGATCGCTTTAAAACTAAGCAAATTCAGCAATTAAGTAAATTTAAAAGAAAAGTAATAAGTAATGGGTAATGGGTAATAGGTAATAGGTAATAGGTAATAGGTAATAGGTAATAGGTAATAGGTAATAGGTAATGGGTAATAGGTAATAGGTAATGGGTAATGGGTTAGAGCTTAGTTTTAGAGGAAATACAGGGATGATTAATCTAAAAAATATTAATAGAAAATCAGTTAATTTTACTTCAGAAAATTTAATCAAAACAGAATCTATTAGTTTGGATAGGCGATCGCCTTTAGTAATTGAACCTACTATTAGTGAACTAGATTTAATAACCTGGGCTGATAATAATCGTAACTGGATTGAAAGTAATTTACTTAAATATGGAGCTTTACTATTTCGCAATTTTAAATTGAACAGTGAAACAGATTTCGAGAAATTTATTCAGGCTATTTCAGGAGAATTACTCGACTATTCTTATCGTTCTACACCCCGAACTTTAGTCAACGGAAAAATTTATACTTCTACTGAATATCCCGCCGAACAATTTATTCCTCTACATAATGAGATGTCTTATACCCGTAATTGGGCAATGAAGATTTGGTTTTATTGTATTCAGCCAGCAGCAAAAGATGGAGCAACACCAATTGCCGATAGTCGTGAAGTATTTAAGAAAATTCCGCTGCAAATTCGGAAAAAATTTATTGATCGACAAATTATGTATGTCCGTAATTATGGTAGGGGATTAGATTTAGATTGGCAAAATGTTTTTCAAACTAACAATAAAGTCGAAGTAGAAAATTATTGTCGTCAGGCTGGAATTGAATTTGAATGGCTCAACGAAAATCATTTAAAAACCCGTCAAGTTTGCCAAGCTATTGCCACTCATCCCATAACTAAAGAGATAGTTTGGTTCAATCAAGCTCATTTATTTCATGTTTCTAATTTACCTTTAACTGTTCGAGAATCTTTACTATCAATGATGTCAGAACAAGATTTACCTCGTAATGCTTTTTACGGAGATGGTACACCTATAGAAAATTCAATTATCGAAGAAATTAATGATATTTATCGCCAAGAAGCAATTATTTTTACTTGGCAAACAGGGGATATTTTAATGCTAGATAATATGTTATTTGCTCACGGCAGAAATCCTTTTAGTGGTTCGAGAAAAGTTTTAGTTGGAATGGCGTAACATTTAAGATTAAATATGGAAAGTTTAACTATTACGGGATTTGAAATCTCTCCGCAACAAAAAAATCTTTGGTTATCATGTTTAGCAAAAGAAAGACAAGTTTATCGAGTTACAGGGACAATTTTAATTGAAGGTAATTTAGAGCAAATAATTTTAGAAAAAGCGATTGAGAAAGTTATTCAAAATAATGAAATCTTAAGGACTGGTTTTCAAGCGATCGCGGGTTTAACTGTTCCCGTTCAAATCATTTGTAATCGAGATAATTTTGACTTAAAGTATTATGACCTGATTAATTATGAGATAACAGATCGGCAAGATAAACTTGAAACAATAATTTTTGAACTCAACCAAACTGAATTCGATTTAGAACAGGGTATTGTTTTTTATGCCAGTTTAATTAAATTAGAGCGAGAAAAAAATATACTAGCGATCGCGATTTCTGCGCTTTGTGCAGATGCAGTATCTTTTCACAATTTAGTCCAAGAAATTAGTCAAGCGTATCAAAATTATTTAGCAGCGAAAGAAATAGATCATGAGTCTTTACAATATGCCGATTTAGCTGCTTGGCAAAATGAATTATTAGCAGCACCAGAAGCTGAAGTTGGTCAACAATATTGGCAAGCTAAAAATTTATCTGACTTGGTTATTAATAAACTGCCGAGAGAAAAACAAGTTGATGGTCAACTAGAATTTATTCCCAGATTTATTGAGCTTAATCTTAATCTTAATTTAGTTAACGACATCAAGCAATTAGCTGAAAAATATGATACTTCTGTTGCTACTCTATTAATGACTTGTTGGCAGATATTATTATGGCGGTTAAGCGAAGATAAACAGATTACAATTGCTACTTGTTTTGACAATAGAAATTATCAAGAATTAGAGCGAGTTGTTGGATTATTAGCTAAATATATTCCGCTCAATATTAAATTAGAAGAAGACATAACCTTCTCTCAAGTATTAGATATAGTAGCTCAAGAGATTGAAGAAATTAAACAATGGCAAGAATATTTTAGTGGAACACCTAATCATTTATCTTTGCCTTTTACTTTTGAGTTTAATTCTCAAATAAATAAATATCAGCTTAATTATTTAACCTTTACGATTCAAAACTTATCAGCCTGCATCGATCGCTTTAAAGTAAAACTTGCTTGTTACTCTTATGCTGAGTCTCTCTCAATTCAATTACATTACGATGCCAGTTTATTCAATCAAGAAGATATTCAATGTTTAGGTTGGGAATTTAAAACTTTATTAGAAAGTGTACTAGATAATCCCAAAACTGCGATTGATAAATTAAATATTCTCAGTCCTCAAGAAAGAGAACAACTATTAATTAAATTTAATCAAACCGAGCCTCTGATTCCTCCTCATCAATGCTTACATCATTGGTTTGAAGCCCAGGTAAACAAAACACCAAATGCGATCGCAGTTATTTTTGAAGATGAACAATTAACCTATCAAGAATTAAATAACCAAGCCGATCGAATAGCTAATCATTTAAGATCTTTAGGCGTTAAACCAGAAACCATTATTGCCCTTTGTGTCGAACGTTCTTTAGCTATAGTAACTGGAATTCTGGGCATTCTTAAAGCAGGTGCTGCTTATTTACCTCTAGAACCTAATTTACCTTCCGAAGCATTAAAATTTAGATTGCAAGATGCTCAAGTATCACTAGTATTAACCCAAAAACACCTACAAGAAAAAATCGAATTAGATGTAGCTACCACTCAAAATAAAATACCAATAATCTCTCTCGATCAAGATCTTCAATCTACCCCTAAACCTTCAAACCTCTATCCTCCCAAAGCCAACAACCTCGCCTATGTTATTTATACCTCTGGTTCGACAGGAAAACCCAAAGGAGTTGCGATCGAACACCGACAAATAGTTAATTATCTCAGTGGTGTTTTAGCTAAATTAAACATACCAGAAGCTGCTAGTTTTGCTACAGTTTCTACCTTCGCTGCTGACTTGGGTAATACTTCTATTTTTGGTGCTTTGTGTACTGGTGGCTGTTTGCACATTGTTGCCGAGTCCAAGACTAGCGATCCTCTTGCTTTAGCCGATTATTTTAATCAGCATCAAATTGACTGTCTCAAAATTGTTCCTTCGCACCTATCTGCTTTACTAACATCCGCCAATGCCGAAAAACTTTTACCCCGTCAACGCTTAATTTTGGGTGGTGAAGCCTCAAGCTGGGAATTGGTTGACAAGGTACATAAACTAGCCCCAGATTGTCAAATCTTTAATCATTATGGCCCAACGGAAACTACTGTCGGGGTATTAATTCATCAAATCGATCCAATTAAGGCAAACAGTCGTCTAAGTTGGAGGGCAAACAGCCGTTTGCCCCTACTGGGTAATCCTTTACCAAATACACAAATTTATATTCTCGATCGACATCAACAACCTATGCCGATTGGTGTCCCTGGTGAAATTTATATTGGTGGTAGTAATGTTGCCAGAGGATATATCAATCAACCTGAATTAACCGCTGAAAAATTTATTTCGATCCCCCCTACCCACGGCAGGCGCTTCAAGTCGGGAAACCCGCCCAACGCGCTGCCTCCCCTTAGTAAGGGGGGATTGAGGGGGGATCGCCTCTACAAAACAGGAGATAAAGCCCAATATCTACAGAACGGTAAGATTGAATTTTTAGGCCGCATCGACAATCAAATTAAACTACACGGTTATCGTATCGAACTAGAAGAAATAGAAACAGTAGTGCGTCAACATCCTCAAGTACGAGATGCAGTCGTAATCGTAAAAGAAAATTTGAGTCATAAATATCTGGTCGCGTATTTTGTTTCTGAATCAGAAATAAGTCAGGAATTACCTATTTTTTTAAGTAATAAACTACCTCAATATATGTTGCCTTCCCATTTCATCAAACTAAAGGCATTACCACTAACATCTAATGGGAAGATCGATCGCAACAGTTTACCATCACCAGAGACAATTAATTCACAATCATCAGCGTTTGTTGCCCCTTTAAATCCAGTAGAAACGGCCTTGGCAAAAATCTGGGCAGAACTTTTAGGTCAAGAAAAAGTTGGTATTTACGACAATTTTTTTGAATTGGGTGGGGATTCAATTATTAGTATTCAAGCTATTGCTAAAGCTAATCAAATCGGTTTGCGTTTAACTCCTAAGCAAATTTTTGAACATCAAACTATTGCTCAATTAGCTCAGGTTGTTCAAGTTAATCACAGTCTGGCAGAACAAGGTTTAATTAAAGGTTTAGTGCCTTTAACTCCAATTCAACATAGCTTTTTCGAGCAAAATCTACCTGAACCCCATCACTGGAATCAATCTATTTTATTAGAATTAAAACAGAAGATTGAACCAAAACAGTTAGAAGAAGTAATTAAACATTTATTACAACATCATGATGTATTGCGATTGCGCAGCGTGGGCTTCGCCCAATCGCATTTTAATCAACAAGCTGAAGTATGGCAAAGTGAAATTACTGAATCATTGCCAGAAATATCATTAAATATCATAGATTTCTCTGATCTTGCTGAAGATAAACAAAAAACTGCGATCGCTAAAAAAGCAACCCAAATACAATCCAGCTTGAATTTATCAGCAGGCAAACTAATAGAAATAGGATTATTCAATTTAGGTAAGAATCAACCAAAACGCTTATTAATTGTTATTCATCATTTAATTATTGATGGTGTTTCTTGGCGCATTTTATTAGAGGACTTACAAACTGCTTTAACACAAATAAATCAAGGTAAAGTAATACAATTACCAGCCAAAACAACTTCTTTTAAACAATGGGCTGAAGGTTTACCAGAATATGCACAAACAGCCAAAGTTAAGGCTGAATTAGATTACTGGTGTTGTGAGTCAAGACAAAAAATTAAGCCTTTACCAGTGGATAATGCAGATGGTATCAATACAGAATCTTTCGCCCGTACTGTATCCGTATCTCTCAGCGCAAGAGAAACTCAAACCCTATTACAAAAATTACCCGCAGCTTATCATACTCAAGTCAATGATATCTTGCTGGCTGCTTTGGCAAAAGCTTTTACTCAATGGACGGGCGAATTTCAACTATTAATTAATTTAGAAGGACATGGACGAGAAGATATTTTTGCTGAGGTAAATTTATCGCGGACTATAGGCTGGTTTACTACTATTTTTCCAGTACTTTTGGACATCAAAAAAGCTAATTCAAATGATGAAGTTATCAAAACAATTAAAGAACAATTGAGTCGAATACCCAATCGCGGGATCGGTTATGGAGTTCTTCGTTATCTCAGCCAAGATCGAGCAATATCTCAAGCTTTAATAACTATGCCTCAAGCAGAAATTTGTTTTAATTATTTAGGACAATTCGATCGTACATTAGCCAATTCTGATTGGTTTAAATTAGCTTCAGAATCAGATGGTATAAACCGTAGCTTATTAGGTAAGCGTCGTTATTTATTTAATATTAATAGCTATATTCTTGACAATAAATTGAAACTAGATTGGATTTATAGTTCTCAAATTCATCGAGAAGAAACCGTCTTAAGTCTAGCCGAATCATATATCGAAACCTTAAAAGATTTTATGCACCAGAAATCCTCCAAAAGAACAGAATTTACCTCATCAGACTTTCCCCAAGCCAATTTAAATCAACAACAATTAGACCAATTTTTAGCAACTTTGGATTAAATAAAGGGCTTAGAGCTTAGAGCTTAGAGCTTAAAGCTTTTTGATAAATAGTAATGTTTAGCAATCAATAATTAAAGTGATGAATAAAGAAAATATTGCCGATATTTACGAACTATCCCCTCTACAACAGGGTATTCTTTTCCACAGCATCTGCGAACCCGAAACAGGAGTTTATTTTATTCAGCTTTGCTATCGTTTACGCGGCAATCTTAACGTCACGGCTTTTGAACAAGCATGGCAGCAAGTAGTAGCTAGACATACTGTTTTACGTACTGGCTTTTATTGGGAAAAACTAGAAAAACCTCTACAAGTGGTTTATAAACAAGTTCCAGTTAGTATTCAGCATCATGATTGGCGAAATGAAACAGATTTTAAAAATGATCAAAAATTAGCAGCTTGGTTAGCAAAGGATCGACAAGAGGGTTTTAATCTTGCTCAAGCACCTGTGATGCGCTGGCATTTAATTCAGCGTGGTGAAGATGATTATTACTTTGTGTGGAGTAAACACCATTTAATTTTAGATGGTTGGTCAACAGCATTAGTTTTAAAAGAAGTCCTTGAGATCTATCAAAGTTTGTGTCAAGAAAAATCTTTTGCTTTAAGCGATCCCCTTCCATATAGCAATTATATCGGTTGGTTGCAACAACAAGACTTATCTAACGCTCAAGAATTTTGGCGAAAAAATCTGCAAGGAGTTAAAAATCCGACTTCTTTGGAAATTAGACTAGGAGAAGAAGAGAGTGCAAGACAAGGAGAACTTTCCTTAAAGTTATCTCATTCGACTACAGCAAAATTACAATTACTGGCAAAAGAGAATCACTTAACTTTAAATACTTTAGTTCAAGGTGCTTGGGCATTACTGTTAAACCGCTATACTAGCGAAACAGATCTAGTTTATGGAGTAACGGTTTCTGGTCGTCCTACAAACCTAACTGGGGCAGAATCGATGGTAGGATTATTTATTAATACTCTACCCGTGCGAGTACAAATCGAAGCTGAAGATTCCCTAATTAGTTGGTTAAAACAGCTACAAACTCAACTATTAGAAATTCGTAACTTTGAATCTAGTCCTTTGGTAGAAATCCAAGGCTGGAGTGAAGTACCGCGAGGCTTGCCTTTATTTGAAAGTATCGTAGTCTTTGAAAACTATCCTGTAGATCGAGTTTTACACCAGCAAGAAACTTTAACAATTGAGAACGTTACCGCTTTTGACTATACCAATTACCCTCTTACAGTGACGGTGATACCAGGGGAAGAATTAGCAATTGCGATCGCTTATCAAACTAATTGTTTCGATCGTGCTACTGTATCTAGAATGTTGGGACATTTACAAACCTTACTCGAAGGAATGGTAATTAATCCCCAAACCAAGCTAGTAGATTTACCCCTATTAACAGCCACAGAACAATCTCAACTATTATCATTCAATCAAACTTCAACTACAATTGCTGAAAACAAACTTCAACAGTGCATTCCTCAGCTATTTGAAGCACAAGTAACCAAGACACCTGATGCTGTAGCTGTAGTCTTTGAAGATTCTCAGTTAACTTATCGAGAATTAAACAGCAAAGCTAATCAATTAGCCCATTATTTACAACAAAATGGCGTAAAATCAGAGATTATCGTCGGTATTTGCTGCGATCGTTCTTTGGAAATGGTGATCGGACTTTTAGGTATCCTCAAAGCTGGTGGTGCTTATCTGCCGATTGATCCAAGTTACCCTTCAGAACGAATTAAGTTTATTGTCGAAGATGCAGAATTAAATCTTATTCTGACGCAACAACATTTACGGGCTAGTTTATCTTTTCATCAGGCACAACTTATCTGTCTCGATACAGACTGGGAAAACATAGCCCAACAAGATTGCAATAACCCGATTAATAACGCTACTCCTGAATCTTTGGCTTATGTAATCTACACATCTGGTTCTACAGGTACACCCAAAGGTGTGATGAATACCCATCGAGGAATTTGTAACCGTCTGTTGTGGATGCAAGAAGCCTATCAATTAACCGTTGATGATTCCGTCTTGCAAAAAACTCCGTTTAGCTTTGATGTCTCGGTCTGGGAATTCTTTTGGACTTTAAGCACAGGCGCACGTTTAGTAATTGCTAAACCAGGAGGACATCAGGATAGTGCTTATTTAGTCAAACAAATATCGCACCATAACATTACTACTATACATTTTGTGCCTTCAATGCTGCAAGTCTTTTTAGAAGAATCAGAAGTAGAAACCTTAACTAGCCTCAAACGAGTTATTTGTAGCGGGGAAGCCTTATCAGTTGCCTTACAACAAAGATTTTTTGACAGATTTGCCAGATTAAATAGTGAACTGCATAATCTTTATGGCCCAACCGAAGCAGCGATCGATGTTACTTACTGGCAATGCCGTGCTGATAGTAATTTAAACATAATCCCGATCGGTCGTCCTATTGCTAACACGCAAATATATATATTAGATCGACATCTTCAACCTCTACCCATCGGCGTACCTGGTGAAATACATATTGGTGGTGTTGGTGTTGCTAGAGGTTATTTAAATCGTCCCGAATTAACTAAAGAGAAATTCATCCCCAATCCTTTTACAGTTAACAATCAACAAATCTACAAAACAGGAGACAAAGCCCGCTATCTTCCCAGCGGCAACATTGAATTTTTAGGACGCATTGACAATCAAGTAAAACTGAGAGGTTTTCGTATCGAACTCGGGGAAATTGAAGCAATATTAAATCAACACTCTTTAATCAAAGAAAATGTCGTTATTCTTCGAGAAGATAACCTAGAAGACCAAAAATTAGTCGCTTATATTGTTACCCTAACAAACAGCCGTTTACCTTTACCAGAATTACGCAACTTTTTAAGAGAAAAACTACCAGAATACGCTATTCCTTCTGCTTTCGTATTTCTAGAACAACTCCCTATATCAGCCAACGGCAAAATAGACAGAAAATCCTTACCAATACCGACAGAAATATTCGATTCAACTAATAACTATACTCCGCCGACAAATGCGATCGAGGAAATTTTAGCTGGAATTTGGGCAAAAATTCTCCAGCGACAACGAGTTGGCATTTACGATAATTTCTTTGATTTAGGCGGACATTCTTTACTAGCGACTCAAGTTATCTCTCGTATTCGTGAAGCTTTTGCCATTGAACTACCGATACGCTGTTTATTTGAATCACCTTCGGTAGCCCAATTAGCCGAAACTTTAATTATTAGGGAAAACCAACCAGGAATTATGGAAAAAAGAGCGCAAATTCTCAAAAAACTAGAGAATATGTCTCCAGAACAAGTAAAACAACTACTTCAGCAGAGAAAAGCAACATCTAAAGCAACTTTAAGATAAACCCTTTACGTGAGTAATTGTTGTCCGCAGGTAAACGAAGATGAGTTTAGAAAATACCAGAAATATGAATACAATAGATCTACAAGATGACTTTTCTGCCGAAAAACTAGAATTATTAGCATTTTTGCTAGAAGAAGAAGGAATAGAAGTATCTGCCACAGAAACTATTACTCCTCGTAAAACTAACGATAATTTATCTCTTTCTTATGCCCAACAACGTCTGTGGTTTCTGCAACAGCTAGAACCAGATAATCCTTTTTATAATATTCCTTCTGCTTTGGGTTTGCGGGGTTGTTTAAATGTACCTATCTTAGAAAGTTGTTTTAATCAAATTATTCAACGCCATGAAATTTTACGCACGAAATTCACTAGCATTGATGGACAAGCAACGCAGATAATTACTCCAGAATTAAATATCACCTTACCAGTTATCGATTTAAGTAACCTGCCAGCTAAGGAAAGAGAAACAGAGGCAAGAAGATTAATTAATCTTGAGGCACAAACCCCGTTTAATTTAGAAATACCGCCTTTACTACGAACTTCTTTACTTCGTCTCGATGAGGCAAAGTATATCTTACTCTTTACCATGCACCATATTGTCAGTGATGGTTGGTCAACAGATATCTTGGTGGGTGAAGTAGTTACGCTGTATGAAAGTTTAATTAATCAGCAGCCTTCAACATTACCCGAACTTACTATCCAGTATGCCGATTATGCAACTTGGCAACGACAATGGTTACAAGGAGAAGTATTAAACCAACAACTCAATTTTTGGCAACAGCAACTAGCCGATATTCCTTCAATTTTACCTTTACCTCTAGATAAACCTCGACCTCATATTCAATCTTATCGAGGTACAAAACAAACTTTTGTAATTTCTCCCGAATTAACGAACGCCCTGAAAAACCTTAGCCAGCAAGAAAATTGTACTTTATTTATGATTTTGTTGGCAGCATTTAAAGTGCTGTTATATCGCTACACTGCTACCGAAGATATAGTAGTCGGTTCGCCTATAGCCAATCGCAACCGTACAGAAGTCGAAGCTTTAATTGGCTTTTTCGTGAATACTTTGGTGTTGCGGACAAATTTAGCCGATCATCCTAGTTTTTTAGCAGTATTAGCCAGAGTCAAAGATTGCACTCTATCAGCTTATGCCAATCAAGATGTACCCTTCGATTTAATTATAGAATCAGTAAAAAGCGATCGCAGTCTGAGTCATACGCCTTTATTCCAAGTCATGTTTGTGCTGCAAAATGCCCCGCAGTCAAATATGGAACTACCAGACTTAACCTGGGAATCTTTAGAAATAGAAGCTACAACTACCAAGTTCGACCTAAGCCTGTTAATTGAAGAAACTGCCACAGAATTAAAGGCTTGTTGGGAATATAGCACCGATTTATTTAATCCTGACACCATCAGCCGTTTGAGTGAACATTTTCAGACGTTGCTATCTGGTATTGTCGCTAACCCAGAACAATCTATTACTCAACTACCTTTGTTGACAGCTAAAGAACAACAATTACTGGTAGAGTGGAATGCTACTCAAGCTGAGTATCCCTTAGATAAATCTATTCATCAACTGTTTGCCGAACAAGTAGTCAAGTCACCCGATGCTGTGGCTGTAGTATTTGAAGATTCTCAGTTAACTTATCGAGAATTAAACAGTCAAGCTAACCAATTAGCCCACTATTTACAACAAAATGGCGTAAAACCAGGGATTATCGTCGGTATTTGCTGCGATCGCTCTTTAGCAATGGTTGTCTCTTTGCTAGCCGTTCTCAAAGCAGGTGGCGCATATTTACCCCTAGATCCTAGCTATCCTCCAGAACGTTTGCAGTTTATGGTGGAAGATAGCAATTTAGCCGTCTTATTAACTCAAACCAAGCTATTAGATTTATTCTCTAATTCTCCAGCCAAGATTATTTGTCTCGATCGAGAAAAAGACAAAATCGCTCAAAATTCTGCTGTTAATCCAGTTAATAGCGTTACTCCTGAGAATTTAGCCTACGTCATTTATACATCAGGTTCGACGGGGAAACCCAAAGGTGTCATGATTCCTCATCGCGCCCTTACTAACCATATGCTATGGATGCAAACAGAATTACCCTTAAATTCATCAGATAAAGTTTTACAAAAAACTCCCTTTAGTTTCGATGCTTCTGTCTGGGAATTTTATGCACCTTTATTAGTAGGTGGGAGATTAATTGTAGCCAAACCAGATGGACATCAAGATCCGAGTTATTTAACTGAGTTAATCATTCAAGAACAGATTACTATTCTACAATTAGTCCCCTCTATGCTGCGAGTATTGTTAGAAGAAGAAATCGATAACTGTAAATCTTTACGCAGAGTATTTTGTGGCGGGGAAAATTTACCTGGGGAATTACAACAACGTTTTTATCGCCAATTTAAACACTGTGAATTATATAATCTCTATGGCCCTACTGAAGCTACTATCGATACTACCTATTATTTATGTCCCCGACAAACAGAACCGATTAATTCTATTGGTAAACCCATTAGTAATGTTCAAGTTTATATCTTAGATGCTGATTTACAACCAGTACCCATTGGCATTCCAGGAGAAATTTATATAGGTGGGGCAGGTTTAGCGCAAGGATATATTAATCAGCCTGAATTAACCGCCGAAAAATTTATCCCCAATCCTTTGAAAAATCCTGTAAGGGCGAATGGCCATTCGCCCCTACAAAATCTGAAATTATACAAAACAGGAGACAAAGCCCGCTATCTCCCTACCCTAAAGGGTAGCGCTTCGCATAACGGAAATATAGAATTTTTAGGCAGAATCGATCATCAAGTAAAACTGCGGGGTTTTCGGATTGAATTGGAGGAAATTGAAACCAAACTAGAACAACATCCCAAAGTTAAACAAGCTGTAGTTGAAGTTAAAGAAGATGATAATCGTCAGCGTTTAATTGCTTATCTGATCGGGGCAAATAATATTTCACTGGCATCGAAGGAATTGCGTAGTTATTTACAAGATAGGCTGCCAGAATATATGATTCCTGGGGAATTTGTCTGTTTAGAATCTTTCCCCTTAACACCTAACGGCAAAATAGATCGCCACGCTTTACCGATACCAAAAATAACAAGCGATCGCGAATTAAGCGCAACTCCCCGTAATCAAATTGAATCTACTCTAGTCAATATTTGGCAGGAGGTTCTACAAGTAGACAATATCGGCATTCACGATAATTTCTTTGAACTCGGTGGTGATTCTATTATGAGTCTGCAAGTCATTGCTAAAGCGAGAAGTGCAGGTATACAACTTACTCCGAAACAGATTTTTCAATATCAAACTATTGCCGATTTAGGGACAGTAGCCAATACAACTAATACAACTACAACCCAATCAGCAGAACAAGTTTTAGCTACGGGTGTTATCCCTCTAACTCCGATTCAACAGCGATTTTTTGCCCAACAATTTACGGATTCTCATCATTGGAATCAATCAGTAATTTTAGAAGTAAATGATTGTAATCCCAAGTTATTAGAACAAGCCATACAACATCTCTGGGAACATCATGATGTATTGCGATCGCGCAGCGTGGGCTTCGCCCAATCGCATTTTGTAGAAAACAATTCTGGTTGGCAATGCGAGGTTTCAGTTATCAGTCATCAGTTATCAGTACCACAAGGGCATAACATCATCAGTTATCAGTTATCAAAACTATCTCAGGATCGGCAAAAACAAAAAATAAAAGCGATCGCATCTCAATTACAAGCTAGTTTTAATTTAAGTCAAGGGCAATTAATCAAAATTGTTTGGTTCGATCTAGGTAAGCATCAATCTAGCCGATTGCTAATTATTGCTCATCATTTAATTATCGATGGGGTTTCTTGGCGAATTTTACTGGAAGATTTAGCCACTGCTTATCAACAATTAAGCCAAGGGGAAACGGTTAAACTACCAGCTAAGACTACTTCTTATAAGTATTGGGCGGAACAATTGCAAACATACGCCCAGTCTGAAACGGCGATCGAAGAATTGGATTATTGGCTGAATTTATTACAGGTAACAGATCATAGAGATAAGTTGAAAATTCTACCTGTAGACTTTCCTCGCGGTGAAAATACCGTAGCAGCCGAAGTTACTTTATCGGTGAGTCTTACCCAAGAAGAGACACAAGCCCTGTTATCGGAAGTTCCATCGGCGTATCAGACTCAAATTAATGATGTTTTACTCACTGCCTTAGTGCAAGCTTTTCAAGAGTGGACGGGTAGTAATTCTTTGTTAATCGAACTAGAGGGACATGGTAGAGAGGATATCTTAGATAATATCGATTTGTCGCGTACAGTAGGCTGGTTTACGACTATATTTCCAGTTTTATTGGATTTAGGCAATAATTCTCATCCAGGGGAAAGCTTGAAAACCATCAAAGAACAATTGCGTAGTATTCCTCAGCGAGGGATTAATTACGGTGTACTGCGCTATTTAAGCCATGACGCATCAATTAGAGAAAAGCTAGAAAACTTGCCCCAAGCAGCAGTTAGATTCAACTATTTAGGGCAAATAGACCAAATAACTAATAATTCATCTTTATTTCAACCTGCAAACGAATCTACTGGAGATAATCAAAGCCTGAGAGGACATCGAGATTGCTCGATCGAAATTAATAGTGCGATCGCCAATGGTCAATTATTCCTAGATTGGACTTATAGCCAAGAATTATATCGAGAAACCACCATGCAACAACTAGCTGAAGGATTTATTGAGAAACTGCGATCGCTAATATCCCATTGTCAATCTCCAAACTCTGGAGGCTATACCCCATCAGACTTTCTCCAAATGCAATTCGATGCAGCCGAACTAGATTTATTACTTTCCGAACTCGATAGTTGAGGGCGATTAGCCAATCACCCCTACAAGTAATTAATCACAATCATCAAACTAACTATGAACCAAAAAAATATTGAAAATATCTACCCGATGACACCCATGCAGGAGGGCATACTGTTTCATACCCTGAATGCACCCCAAACGGGAATTTATGTAGTTCAAAGTGGCTATCAATTTAATCACCAAATTAATTTATCTGCTTTTAAACAAGCTTGGCAACAAGTAATTAACCAGCATTCTGTTTTACGAACTTCTTTCCATTGGCAACAACATAAAGAACCATTCCAAGTAGTATACAAACAAGTAGAACTACCTTGGTCAGAATATACGCTAGCAGACGAGGAAGAATTAGCAACTTGGTTAGAAAAGGATCGCCAAGCAGGTTTTAATCTCAACCAACCACCTCTAATGCGCTTGAGTTTGATTCATTTAGACAACAATACGGATCAGTTTATCTGGAGTTGTCACCATTTAATTTTAGATGGTTGGTCTACAGCATTGGTATTAAAACAAATATTAGATAGTTATCAAGCAATTGTTAGAGATGAAATTTGCTCTTTAAAACCTACTCGCCCCTATGGAGACTATGTAGCTTGGTTACGACAACAGGATTTATCTCAAGCTAAGGCATATTGGCAAAGAACACTTAAAGGGTTTACTACACCTACTCCTCTTGTAATGGGGGAATGCCCTAAAGGACTCGCTTCGCGTCGGGGAGATAGGGAACTGGGGAAATGGGGAGAAGAATCACTAAAACTCTCTTTAGAAACTACGACTGCTTTAAAATCTTTAGCCAAAGAACATAGATTGACTGTAAATACTATTTTACAGGGTGCTTGGGCATTGCTGCTGAGTCGATATAGTGGCGAAGAAGATGTTGTGTTTGGTGCGACTTCTGCTGGTCGTCCGCCGAATTTGGTAGGATCTGAATCGATGGTGGGTTTATTTATCAATACTTTACCAGTTCGAGTTCAAGTAGCTGCTAATGAATCTTTAATTCCTTGGTTACAAACACTGCAAAGCCAACAAATTGAAGCGCAGCAATATGAATATACTCCCTTGATCCAAGTACAACAATGGAGTGATGTAGCAAAAGATTCACCACTGTTTGCCAGTATTTTAGTTTTTGAAAACTATCCTGTCGATACGGCGATCGCCGAATTTGGGATCGAAATGGAGATTGAAGAGACTCAATCGGTAGAATCGACAAGCTATCCCCTAACTATTTCCGCAGGCTTGAGGGATGAGTTATCTTTAGAAATTTTATACGATCGCAACTTTGATGCTGCTACTGTTCAGGGAATACTGAGACATTTAGCACATTTACTGGAACAGTTTATTACCGATCCTGAAGCTAATTTAGTAGACTTATCTATTTTAACAACTGCCGAAAAACAGCAAATATTAATTGATTGGAATAACACCCAAGTTAATTATCAAGATAATCTCTGTATTCATCAATTATTTGAACAACAGGTAGCTAAAACCCCCGATGCTGTAGCAGTAATTTTTGAAGAAGAACAATTAACTTATCAAGAATTAGATCGACGCGCCGAAGAGTTAGCGGGTTATTTGCAAAATATCGGTGTAAAACCAGAAGTTATTGTTGGTATTTGTCTAGAACGTTCTCTAGAAACAATTATTGCTATTTTAGCTATTTTGAAAGCTGGTGGTGCATATCTGCCCCTAGATTCAGCTTATCCTCAACAACGCTTAGATTATATCCTTGAAGATGCCCAAATTTCTCTGATACTGACTCAGAATCATTTACAAGCCAAAATAAAATCTTGTCTAACTGTTACTCAAAACAACATTCAAATAATTTGCCTCGATAGTAATCTTCCATCTATTTCTACATCCTTACAATCAGGGCGCAAGCCCTTCGGGTTCGACAGTTTGCTTATGTCGGTGAAACCGCCCACCGCAACTGTCTCACCTTGCGCCCCTACTTCCGATAATCTCGCCTATGTAATTTATACCTCTGGTTCAACAGGAAAACCCAAAGGAGTTGCGATCGCTCATTCCTCTCTCGTCAATTTTGCCCAAGCAGCAGTACAAGAATATGAAATTACCCAAAGCGATCGCATTTTACAATTCGCCTCGATTAGTTTTGATGCTTCAGTTGAAGAGATTTATCCCTGTTTAATTGCAGGAGGGACATTAGTTTTACGCAGTGAAGAGATGGGCTACTCTCCCTCATTGTTACTAGAAAAGTCTCGTGACTATGGCATGACTATTTTAGATTTACCGACAGCTTTTTGGCATTTACTCACGGCGGAATTAGAACAAAATCCTCAATTACAATTACCCGAATCAATTCGCTTAGTCATTATTGGTGGCGAAGTAGTCAATCCCGACAAAGTAGCAAGCTGGAATCGATTAGTAGGAACATCTTGTCAACTAATTAATACTTATGGCCCTACAGAAGCTACAGTTGTAGCTACAAGTTATAAAATTTCCCATCAGATCGATAACTTAGCTACCATCCCGATTGGTAAACCATTGCCCAATCTACAGACTTATATTTTAAATAAAAACCTACAGCCAGTTGCGATCGGCGTACCTGGAGAATTATATATCGGTGGTATTGGTGTCGCTAGAGGTTACTTAAATCGCCCCGAATTAACTAAAGAAAAATTTATCAACGTCGGGGCGTTTCACGTGGTCAAGGCGAACGGTGAGGCACTTGCGGTGGGCGGGTTTCCCGACATAAGCAAAGTGCCGAACCCGAAGGGCGGTTCGCCCCTACAGAATGGAAAATTATACAAAACAGGCGACAAAGCCCGCTATCTCTCGAACGGTAACATTGAATTCTTAGGACGCATCGATAATCAGGTTAAAATCAGGGGTTTTCGCGTTGAATTGGCAGAAATCGAAGCAATACTTAGTCAACATCCTACAGTTACACAAGTAGCAGTAGCTTTAAAACGGGATGCTAATAATGAAAGTAAATTAATTGCTTATTTAGTATTAAAAGAAAATACTACTGAACAAGTAGCTACTTTTAAGAATTTCCTACAACAACAACTACCTGAATATGCTATCCCCTCAGCATTTATCTTTTTAGATCGCTTACCTATGACGATTAATGGTAAATGCGATCGCGATAATTTACCAACACCAGATTTAGTAGCTACAACTACAGCAAATTACATTGCGCCTCGTACTGCTAATGAGCAAAAAATGGCTGACATTTGGCAAGAGGTTTTAGGTGTACAGGTGGGAATTTATGATAATTTCTTCGATCTAGGGGGACATTCTCTATTAATAGTGCGTTTATTTGCCCGTATCCGTAATGTATTTAAAATCGATTTACCTTTTCAGTTTTTGTTTGATGCACCTATTCTGATTAATTTTGTGGGAAAACTAGAAAGTTTCCAGACACAAGAAGAAACTGAGACACAAACTTTAGATTTAAAACAAGAAGCATTTCTAGATTGCACTATTTCTCTACAAAATTCCCAATTTCAATACCCCAAGGTAATTAATAATATTTTCCTAACGGGGGCAACTGGTTTTCTGGGCGCATTTTTGCTAGCCGAACTTTTACGACAAACTGAAGCGGATATTTATTGTTTAGTACGTGCCGATAATTTGGCAGAAGGTAAACAAAAGATCGAGCAATCTTTAGTTAATTATCTTCTCTGGCAAGATGATTTTATTGCCAGAATTATTCCCGTTTTAGGCGACTTATCTCAGCCATTTTTAGGACTTTCAGATGCAAAATTTCAATCTTTAGCAACAGCGATCGATCTTATTTATCACAATGGTGCTTGGGTACATCATGCTATGCCCTATTCAACTCTCAAAGCAGCTAATGTTTTAGGTACTAAGGAAATCTTGCGCTTAGCTAGTACAGAAAAAATTAAACCCGTTCATTTTATTTCGACAATTAGTGTCTTTTCTGGAGTTAATAATTCTGGCAGTCAGGTAATTTCAGAAATAGCTAAAATTGATAATTTTGCTGCCCCAGAAGGCGGTTACGTTCAAAGTAAATGGGTTGCCGATAAATTAGTTAATCTTGCTCGCGATCGCGGTTTACCTGTTATTATTTATCGCCCTGGGGGGATATCGGGAGATAGCACAACGGGAGTGTTTAATCCTCATGATTTCTTATACAGATTATTAATTGGTTGTATCGAATTGGGTGCTATTCCTCAAGGGGACTTTTTAGATAGTTTAATGCCTGTAGATTATGTCAGTCAGGCGATTGTTAGTATTTCTCGGCAACCAGAATCTTTAGGTAAAGCTTTTCATTTAGTCAATCGCGATCGCTTAGATTTTAACATCCTCACTAATTTAATTCGTGCTTTTGGTTATGAATTACAAGAACTTAATCAGGATCGATGGCAAGCTAAATTGACAGCAATTGCCGAAAATCAGCTAGAACATCCTTTATATCCTTTGATTTCTCTATTATCTTCTGACAAGGATTCTGGGAATGCACCACCTTTACAATTCGATTGTCAGAATACACTGCAAGCTTTAGCCAAGACTGGAATTTCTTGTCCAGCAATGGATGAGAAGTTACTGCGTACTTATTTGTATTATCTCAGTAAAAACGGCTTTTTAAAACCCATTCGACAACCTGCAATTTGAGTAAGGGCGATTCGCCCCTACCCATTACCCATTACCCATTACCCATTACTCTGATGCTAACTAACGACAATATTTTGACAACTCAAACTCGATCGCCCGAAGAGATTTATTTAGAGCAATTTGTGACTGCATATTGCGATCGCACTAAAACTTCCAAGCAATTAGCCCAGGATTTTCGCCCAACTTTAGCCGATCCGAGGGTGACAGCAGGATTTAGTTTACCCCTTAAAGAGATGTGTTATCCAATTGTGGCGCAAAAGTCTTTGGGTGCAAAAGTTTGGGATGTGGATGGTAATGAATATATAGATTTAATTATGGGGTTTGGGATTAATCTTTTAGGACATAATCCGCCGTTCATTAAACAAGCCATGATCGAACAATTAGATCGAGGGATTGAAATTGGGCTGCAAACTCAACTAGCGGGGGAAGTTGCCCAATTGATTAAGGAATTGACTGGGATGGAGAGAGTTACCCTAAGTAATACTGGTACAGAAGCGGTGATGACAGCGATTCGCATTGCTAGGGCTGCTACGGGGCGTAATAAGATAGCGATCTTTTCTGGTTCTTATCACGGACATTCTGATGCTACATTAGTCGATCTTAAACAAATCGACGGGAATTTACAAACACTGGCTAAAGCTGATGGTATTCCCGATAGTGTTGTGGGAGATACTCTGGTTTTGGATTATGGGAATTATGATTCCTTAGCAGTAATCCAGAATCATCAGGCAGAATTGGCAGCGGTTTTAGTCGAACCCGTACAAAGTTGTCGCCCTGATTTGCAACCGAAAGAATTTCTACAACAATTGCGTAAATTAACCGCAGAATTAGGCATTGTGCTGATTTTTGACGAAATGATTACAGGTTTTCGCGTTCATCAAGGGGGGGCGCAAGCTTGGTTTGATGTACAGGCAGATATTGCTACCTATGGCAAAATTGTCGGTGGTGGCTTACCGATTGGCGTAATTGCAGGTAAAGCCGAGTATATGGACAAAATTGATGGGGGAATGTGGAATTATGGCGATCGCTCTTTCCCCTCAGTCAAAACTACTTTTTTTGCGGGTACTTATTGCAAACATCCTCTATCTTTAGCTGCTGCCAAAGCGATGTTAGAGTATCTTAAAGCCCAGGGAAATACTTTACAAATACAGTTAGGCGATCGCACTACTCAATTTGTTCAGAAATTAAATCATTGTTTTGCTAATTTTGAATTGCCAATTAAGATGGCTAACTTTGGTTCTTGTTTTGATGCAGTTTTAGATAGAGATTCTATACCGTCATCTAGTAGCGATGCAGTTAATATTGGCATCGATTTATTATCCTATCATTTACTCCATAAAGGCGTATTAATTCGGGCAGGTAGTGGTTGTTTATCTACTGCTCATACAGATGTGGAACTGAACTATGTAATTCAAGTAATTGAAGAGAGTTTAAAACAATTAAGACAAGTAAATTTACTTTAAAACATTAAACATTCAGGACTATTTCATTCTGATAACAATTAATCAAGCAATTTATTTCTTGACTGAAATATTAAGTCCGTTTAAACGGACTTAGTGTCTTAGACAGAGAATTTATTCTCTGGCTTCTTCCAAGATTAAACATTAAACATTGAATATTGAACGATGAAAATTAAACCAATTGAACGTATACATCAACCAACAATCAAAGAGTTTAATCAATATATAAGCCAAAATCAACCAGTCATTATTACTGGAATTGCGAACCAATGGCAAGCTTATTGTCATTGGACTCCCGAAAGTTTTAAACAGATGTTTGGCGATCTTACTATCCCCTTGAGAGCCAGCGATAATGAAATTGATGTGTTTTTTGGTGAGGATAAACAAGATAAATTTTTACGTTTTTCTGAATATCTTGATTTGATTTCCAATTGGAATTCTTGTGATCAAAGGCCACCATATTTTGGTAACATTTGGCTTAATGATCCTGAAATGAAACCCATAGTAGAACCAATTATTAGAGATTTTGATTTTCCCAACTATTTTACTGATAGTAGTAGAAATGATCTACATCTTTGGATTGGTGCAGCCAAGCAAAAATCGACAATTCATAATGACAATTATCAAAACTTAAATGCTCAAATTTATGGCGAAAAAGCCTTTTTACTCTTTTCTCCCGAACAACATCAATTTCTTTATCCCGTCAAAATTGATGACGAATTATGGTCTAGTCCCATCGATCCACAAAATCCAGATTTAGCCAAGTATCCTTTATTTGAGCGCACAAGTTGTATCGAAGCTATTTTACAACCAGGAGAAATTTTATTTATTCCTATTTTTTGGTGGCATCAGGCTAGAGCAATTACTACAGCAATTAATCTCAACATGTGGGCATTTACTAATAAAATAAGTCAATACTGGAATGAAGATAATCCCATGTTTATCAACTGTTTAAATTTAGCTAAATGAAGTTATCTACTCAGGGTGTTTTAAAATTACTAACAATGATGTTAATGACTATTTTAATATCTATTGGCTGTAGTCATAATTCACCAGAACCAACTAGCTCAAAACTAGCATCATTATCAACAGCAGAATATCGCCTAGTCAAAGATGCGATCGCTGAAGTCAAAGTCCCGCTCAATCCTCAAAGGTTAGTAACTTTACACGGTACAGCCCTAGAAAGCATTTTAGCATTAGGGGAAAAACCAGTCGGCACAACTTTAAATGGCGATCGCGATCGACAACCAGATTTTTTAAAAAAGCAATTAGATGATGTTGAAATTGTAGGCTCTTTTAGCGAACCTAACTTAGAAAAAACTTTATTACTCAAACCAGATTTGATTTTAGATTTAGGTACACCCACCGCCTATTCCCAACTATCTCAAATTGCGCCCACTATTACAAGTGAATCTCAACCTAGTAATAATTGGCAACCCAATTTAAAACTTTATGCTGAAGCTTTAGGCAAACCAAAATTAGCAGCAGAAATTATTGCTAATTATTACAGCCGACTCGAACAATTTAAAGCAGCAATAAATAAAAAAGGTAAGCCAATAACAGTGTCCGTGGTTCGTATTTATCCTCAAGGAATTACTTTCTATCAACCAGACTCCTTTTCGGGTGCAATCTTAAAAGATGCGGGTTTATCTCGCCCACCTTTACAAAATAAAGGAGGAGGGCAACAACTAATTAGTCAAGAATTAATTAGTGAAGCAGATGCAGATATTATTTTTTACTGGGCTTATGGCGATGATTATCATAGTAAAGAAGACCGAATCCAGCATAGTTTAGAACAATTAAAATCCGATCCTTTGTGGTTGAAATTAAACGCTGTCAAACAAGGAAAAGTCTATCAAGTCCCAGACTATTGGATCGGTTATGGCCCTTTAGCTGCTAATGCCGTAATTGATGATTTATATAAATATATACTGGATAAGTAAATCTTGAAATTTTTCAATATACCTTCTAATCTTCGTCCTTTTATAACTATTTGGATCGGTCAATTAATTTCTATTTTAGGTTCAGAAATAACTGATTTTGCCATTACAATTTGGGCTTGGGAAATTACAGGTAAAGCCACACCATTATCTTTGATTTTGCTATTTGCTAAAATCCCCAGTATTATTGCTGCTATTTTTGCAGGGGTAATTGTAGATCGTTATAATCGTAAGTTTTTAATGTTTTTTGGTGATACTGCCTCTTGCCTTTCAACTATTTTTCTACTCATACTTTCTTTAACTAATCATTTAGAAATTTGGCATTTATATATTACGGCTGCTGTCAACGGATTATTTGGTTACTTTCAAGATTTAGCTTATTCATCCTCCATATCTTTACTCGTACCCAAACAGCATTATACAAGAGCAACAGTTTTAAATGATTATGTCAGTGGTTTTGGCGCTAATATTATTGCCCCAGCTTTAGCGGGAACACTATATTATTTAATCGGATTACAAGGAATTATGGCAATCGATTTATTGACTTTTATCATCGCTATTTATTTATTATCTTTAGTTAAGATACCGCAACCAATTACTAACACTAATACATCTGAAAATAATAATTCATGGCAGAATTTAACCTTTGGTTTTCGCTACATTATCAAGCAAAAAAGTCTCGTAATGATGGTTATTTTTATCATCATTTTCTATTTCATCGATCGCGTTATTTCGGGAATTGAATCACCAATGATTTTGGCTCGTAGTGACAATAATACAGCTATCTTTGCCAGCGTTCATGCTGCTACTGCCATTGGTGGTGCGATCGGTGGTATTTTATTAAGCATTTGGGGTGGTTTTCAACGTCGCATTCACGGCTTATTACTCGGGACAATCTTAACTTTTACCAGTGCGATCGCTTTTGGCTTGAGTAATACACCTCCCCTGTGGCTGATTACTACCTTCTTCGCTGCTTTATTTTGGCCGATTATTGGTAGTTCTGAACAGTCAATTTGGCTGGCAAAAATACCCCCAGAAATCCAAGGAAGAGTGTTTGCAGCCCGTTTTTTGATGACGCAAATGCCCGCACTAATTGCTTTGGGGATGACGGGAATTTTAGCCGATCGCGTTTTTGAACCAGCGATGATGCCTGGAGGTAGTTTAACCCCATTGTTAGGTGGTTTATTTGGTACTGGCTTAGGTTCGGGAATGGCAGTTCAATATACTTTATTCGCCGTTGGTGGCGTAATCCTCGGTTTAAGTGGATATGCCTTTGCTCAACTGCGAAATATCGAAACGATACTACCAGATGCTGAGGTGGAAGTAATGGGTAATGGGTAATGGGTAATGGGTAATGGGTAATGGGTAATGGGTAATGGGTAATAGGTAATGGGTAATGGGTAATGGGTAATAGGTAATAGGTAATAGGTAATGGGTAATAGGTAATGGGTAATGGGTAATCAGTAATCAGTAATTAGTAATTAGTAATTAAATGTTCAATGTTTAAAAGAAAGTCAGCATTATTTTTAATCAGCCTAGTGATAGTTTTGTTGGTTGGACAAACCAATTTACTGAGTAAGACTAATACCGAAATTCTTTGGGATAACTATGGTGTGCCTCATGTCTATGGAGTAGATAATCAAGGCGCGTTTCAAGCTTTTGGTTGGGCGCAAATGCACAGCCACGGTGATTTAATCTTACGTCTTTATGGTCAAGCTAGAGGACGGGCGGCCGAATATTGGGGAGAGGATTATTTAGAGTCCGATCGATGGGTGGTCACCATGGGTATTCCCCAACGGGCAAAAACTTGGTATAAACAACAAAATTCCACTTTTCGTACTTATTTAGATGCCTTTGCTGCTGGTATTAATAGCTATGCTCAGTCACATCCTGAATTAATTGACGATGAAGTGGCAGTAGTTTTACCAGTGACGGGAGAAGATGTTCTCGCCCACGTTCAACGAGTACTTAATTTTACCTTTGTGGTAGACCCAGAAACAGTTAACAATCTCGGTAAAGAACAAAAGTACTCCAAAGGTTCTAATGGCTGGGCGATCGCGCCGTCTCATTCAAAGAGCGGTAATGCGATGTTACTGGCTAACCCTCATTTGCCTTGGTCAGATTTATTCCTCTGGTACGAAGCACAAATTACCGCCCCAGGTATCAATGCTTATGGCGCAACTTTAGTGGGTGTTCCCGTTTTGGCGATCGCTTTTAATGATAATCTCGGTTGGACTCACACCGTTAATACTTTCGATGGTTGGGACTTGTATGACTTAACCCTCTCGGGTAAGGGATATCTCTTTGATGGGGAAGTGCGAGACTTTGAGCAGAAAACTACAGATATTAAAGTAAGACAAGCAGATGGCACAATTAAAGCTGAAAAGCTGCTCGTTCAAAATTCAATTCATGGTGCGGTAATCAAACAAAAAGATGGAAAAGCCTTAGCTTTAAGAGTTGTTGGTTTAGATCGCCCTGGAGTATTAGAACAATGGTGGCAGATGGCAAAAGCAAATAACTTGCAGGAGTTTGAAGCAGCACTTAAACCCGTACAACTACCAATGTTTACCGTAATGTATGCCGATCGCCAGGGACATATTATGCACCTATTTAACGGTCAAGTCCCCATTCGCGATCGAGGAGATTTTGCCTATTGGTCAGGTATTATTCCTGGTGATACCTCAGATACCTTATGGACTAAAATCCATCCTTACCAAGATTTACCCCGTATTCTCGATCCTGTCAGTGGTTGGCTACAAAACGCCAACGATCCACCCTGGACAACTACTTTTCCCCAGGCGATCGCTCCTGAAGATTATCCTGCTTATATCGCTCCTCAAGAGATGAATTTTCGACCCCAAAATTCTGCCCGTATGCTAGCAGAAGATCCTAAAATCTCTCTAGAGGAAATGATTGCGGATAAACACTCAACCCGTATGGAAATGGCGGATCGACTCCTCGACGATTTACTCCCTGCATTACGTCAAGAAGCTAGTCCCTTAGCTTTAAAAATAGCTGATGTGCTGTCAAAATGGGATCGACAAACGAATGCTAATAGTCAAGGGGCAGTCTTATTCGCTGCTTGGTTAGAAGCAACTGACTTTGATACTCTATTTAGTAAGCCCTGGCAAGCAAATTCTCCTCTCAGTACCCCCGATGGTTTAGCTAATCCCCAGCAAGCAGTAGCCACACTCTTAGCTGTAGCAAACAAGATCGAACAAGATTATGGCGCGATCGATGTCCCCTGGGGTGAAGTGTTTCGTCTGCGCTACGGCAATGTCGATTTACCCGCCAATGGAGGGCCAGGATATTTAGGAATTTTTCGGACAGTTAATTTTATGCCGATGGAAGATAGTAAACGTTTTCAGGCATTTGAAGGGGATACTTTTGTGGCTGCCGTTGAGTTTTCCCAACCAGTCAAGGCAATGGCACTAACTACCTATGGCAATAGCACCCAGTCACATAGTAGTTCTAGCGAGCAGTTAAAATTATTTACTCAAAAACAATTGCGCCCCGTCTGGCTTACACGCCAAGAAGTAGAAGCTCATTCAGTCAAACAGGAAAATTTTAAACCCTAAAAGTTCATGACTATCACTATTTCACAGGCAGATTACTGCGATTTGTTTACAGAAATCAAAGCTAATTCATCCCAAATTGATCGTTTTGATCTTACCTATGCCTATCCATCACAACTAGGACAAGGTTATTCTCGTTTGATTCAATTACGCCCTGGGTTAGAAATAAACATCGAACAGTATCAACTGCACGATCGCGCGATCGTGCAACAAGGCGATCGCTTTCATCCCCTGGAAATGTGTTTTCAAATGAGCGGACAAAACTGCGATCGAGATAGTTTCCTGGATGCAGGACAAACTATATTTTGCGGTAGTGGCTTAGCGGTAGCCCAAGACTGGGAGCAATTTCACCAGCAACCAATTACCAGCATAAATATGCACATCGAACCCGAATTAGTCATGGATTTCTGGGGAGAAGACGATCGCGATCTTAATGTCAATTGGGACAAATTATTGAGAACAGAAGAACAACCCTACTTTGTAGTTTCTGGCTCGATAACTCCGAAGATGCAGACAGTATTACAACAAATCTTAAATTGTCCCTATCAAGGCGCGATCGCACGGATGTATTTAGAAGGTAAAGTCTGGGAACTGATGGCACTACAGCTATCACAGATTACAGAGAATCGCGAGCAACAAAACCAATATTTTCTTAAATCAGCAGATCGCGAGCGTCTTGAGCGAGCTAGACAAATTTTAGGCGATCGCTTCGATCATCCTCCCTCTTTAAGCAACTTAGCTCAAGAAATTGGCTTAAATGAATGCGCCCTTAAACGGGGTTTTCGCCAGCTATTCGGCACAACTGTGTTTGGCTATATTTATCAACAACGGATGGAATACGCTAAACAGCTTTTACAACAGCGAGAATTAAATGTATCTCAGGTAGCCAAAAAAGTCGGCTACTCCAGCCAAAGTCGTTTTGCTACAGCATTTAGAAAGAAATTTGGCATAAATCCTAAAGTGTTTATGGGACGATCCTGAAGCAAAACGATTTCGTTTTTTTACCCACTACCTATTTGCGAAGCTTATCCTTTAGGACTACCTACTACCCTCTAGGGCGCAAAATATTCCCTCTGAGGCGCAAAGTCTCCGTAAAAACTACTAACAAATGATGTATTCTAAAATACTTGAGAATAATTATTATTAGTCACAGAAAAAAAGTGAAATTTTATTATCGATTTCAGTTGTGGAACAATAGTTTAGGCTGTATTTTAATTGCTATAGCGATGACGTGTGGATTGTGTGACTTAGCAGGAGCAAAAAGTAAAGAGGATATTAATTATAAAGATTGGCAAAAAAAAGGCTTGATTACCTCAGAGGAAAAAGACTGGGAGACAAAAAAGGGCGATCGTCATAATTTACATAATTTAATTGCTCAAGGGATTACCAGGGTTGAAGGAGTACAGGTTAATCAAACGGAGCGAGGATTAGAAGTAATTCTAGAAACCGCAGCAGGAGAGCAAAAATTAGTTCCCTTAATTTTACCTGAAGGGAATAACTTAATCATCGAGCTTTTAGATGCAACTTTGGCTTTACCATCGGGGAATGAATTTAGAGAAAACAACCCCGCACCAGGAATTAGCGAAATCATCGTTACTGAAATAGATGAAAGCAGTATTCGCTTAACCATTACAGGGGAAACTCAAGCACCAAGCGCGGAAGTAGTACCATCATCGCAAAATTTAGTACTGACTATCAATCCGCCAGGAAGTACCGCAGAACAAGCGCCAGATGAAGAGATAGAAGTTATTGCCACTGGTGAAGGACAAGAAGAGGCAGACGATTATACAGTTCCCGACTCTACTACAGGCACTCGCACCGATACACCTTTAAAAGATATACCCCAGTCAATTCAAGCTGTACCGCAACAAGTTATTAAAGATCAACAAGCTAATCGACTAGAAGATGCACTACGTAATGTCAGTGGAGTTAGCTCAGGGGATAGTTTTGGCGGTACGACAGAAAGATTTGTAATTCGCGGTTTTGCTCAAGATACCACTTTAGTTAATGGATTTCGTCAGGGTGCTTTTGGACAGGGATTTCCCAGTTTATCAAGATTAGAACGCATCGAAGTCTTAAAAGGGCCTGCCTCAATCTTATACGGCAATCTCGAACCTGGTGGGATCGTTAATCTGGTGACGAAAAAGCCTTTAGAAGAACCATTTGCCGAAATGAATCTAGAATTAGGTAGCTTTGGTTTATTTCAGTCTAGTTTAGATTTTTCCGATGCGATCGATTCTGAGCAGAAATTACTTTATCGTTTAAATGCTAACTTTGAAGTCAGTGATGGTTTCCGCGATTTTGACCAAGATACAACCCGTTTATCTCTCGCCCCCACTATTAGCTGGCAAATTGGCAAGAACACCGATGTACTGATAGATTTCAACTATACCAATGAAGCTCGACCATTCGATCGCGGTATTGTGGCTATTGGTGATGGTGTTGCGGATATTCCCTTCGATCGCATTTTTCAACAGTCTGATGATGAGTATAAATTAGAACAGTTGAGTGCTAGCTATCAGTTAGAACATCGTTTTAGCGATAAATGGAAACTCCGCAATAGTTTTAGCTTGGTTTCGTCAGAGACATCTGATTTTCGTCTAGATTCATTATTAATTGATGATTCAGGGCTATTAGAAAGAGGATTTCGCCGAAATAATGATATCAATGAAAACTACAGCTTACAAACCAATGTTGTTGGTGAGTTTACGACGGGAAAAGTCGAGCATCAGCTTTTAGCTGGAGTAGATTTAGATCGGGCTACTGGTGTGGGGAGACAGGGAAGATTACCAGACGATCCCGTATTTCTAATTGATGTCTTTACCCAAGAAGCCGATCCTGTTCCCGATATCGAACCTGAAGAACTAACTTCATTTGCTCGCGACGAAAATATCAGAGCAGATTTACTTGGTATATATTTGCAAGACCAAATCTCTATTTCCGAACAGTTCCAGTTTTTAGTTGGAGGACGTTTGGATATTTATGAGCAAAAGTCAATTGATTTTACCGAAGATCTTACTGCCGAACAATCTCAAGAAAAATTTAGTCCCCGCGTTGGTTTAGTTTATCAACCAATTGAACCTATTTCTTTATATGCCAGCTATAGCAGCTCATTTAATCCCGATCCCTTTAATTCCACTACCGTTGCTGGTGATGTTCTTGAACCTTCGACTGGTACTCAATACGAACTGGGAGTTAAAGGAGAATTTCTGAATCAAAAACTTACTAGTACCTTGGCTTTCTATCAAATCGATCGCACTAATTTTGCTACTACCGATCCCGATAACCCAGATTTTAGTATTGCTGCGGGAGAAGTTCGCAGTCGAGGAATTGAATTAGATCTGGCGGGGGAAGTTTTACCTGGCTGGAAGGTTATTGCTGCATATGCTTATACCGATGCCGAGATTACCGAAGATAATGACTTTGCTGTCGGCAATAAATTAGAAAACGTTCCTGAAAATAGCGCGAGTTTGTGGACAAGTTATCAAATTCAGCAGGGAAGCTTACAAGGATTAGGATTAGGCGCGGGAGTCTTTTTTGTTGGCGATCGCCAAGGAGACTTAGATAATACTTTTACGTTACCCAGTTATGTCCGTACCGATGCTGCAATTTTCTATCGTCAAGATAATTGGCAAGCCAACCTCAACTTTCAAAATCTTTTTGATGTGGATTATATTAGGTCGAGTGAAACTTTTAGAGAAGCACTTAGACCAGGGGATCCCTTTACCGTAATTGGTTCAGTTTCCTGGCAGTTTTAAATTTTTTCAACCTCAGACAATGGCGATTGGCACAGCCATGCCTTCGGCGATCGCAATTATTTCAGACTAAACCCGATTCTCAAAAATAACTTTGTGGTAAACAGTTTAATTCCGCTGAAACTCTATTATCCATTACCTATTACCCATTACCTATTACCTTTGCTCAACTTTTCAATGTTCTATGCCAACAGGATTGAATATCACTTTAACCCTTTCACTTTAACCCGTCGTCCTAGGGGGATACACATAGGAGTATCTGCCAAAGGATCGGGGATGATACGACACTCTAAATTAAAAACCTCCCGCACCATTTCTTCAGTCATTACTTGTTCTGGAGTTCCCGTAGCGTATACCTTACCCTGCTGTATAGCTACCAAATAATCGGCATAGCGACAAGAGAGATTAAGGTCATGCAGAATCATCACAATGGTTTTGCCTTGACTTTCCTGTAGTTCATCGAGTAGATCCAATAATTCCACCTGATGCGCTAAATCCAAAAAAGTAGTCGGTTCATCTAACAATAAAATATCCGTATCCTGAGCTAATACCATGGCAATCCAGGCTCGTTGTCTTTGTCCGCCAGAAAGACTATCTAATGAGCGATCTGCTAATTCGTCGATCGTGGTGATTTTCAAGGCTTCTGCTACCTTCTTTTCATCTTCCGTTGACCACTGCTGTAACCAGCTTTGATGGGGATAACGTCCCATAGCGACTAAATCTCTTACCGTTAATCCTTCTGGCGCGACAGGACTTTGAGTTAGCATTCCTAGTTTTTTAGCTACAGTTGTCGCCTTGAGTTGAGAAATATTTTTGCCGTCTAGATAAACAATGCCTGACTTGGGTTTTAATAGCTTTGCTAGTCCTCGTAATAGAGTAGACTTACCACAACCGTTAGCACCTACCAATACAGTGATTTGCTGGGGGGGAATTACTAAACTCAAATTCCGAATAATTGGCGCACCGTCATATGCCAGAGTAAGTTGTTGGGTTTCTAAGGGGTTGACTGGATCTAAATTTTGGTTCATCTTTGACGGGTTTGAATTAACAGATAGACAAAATATGGCGCACCAATGGCTGCGGTGATAATCCCACAGGGAAGTTCTAGAGGTGCAAACAAGACTCTTCCTAATAAATCGGCAATGACCACCAGCATTCCGCCGATCATTGCCGATACGGGTAATAGTCCTTCATGGGAAGCTCCCACTAACTGTCTTCCCAGGTGAGGTGACATCAAGCCGACAAAACCAACTGCACCTGCTGTAGCTATTGAAGCACCTGCTAAAGCAACGCTGGTTAAGAGTAATAAACCTCGCTGCCATTCAACCTGACTACCCAAACCACGAGCAACTTCATCTCCCAGGTTTAAAGTATTTAATTCTCTAGTTAGCAGCAATGCCATTAAGCCAAAGATTATAATCCAGGGAATTAAAGCCATTACTTGCGACCAAGTACGTCCGTAAACGCTACCTGCTAACCAAACTAAAGCCTGAGAAACAGTATCAATCTCCCCAAAAGTAATCATAATATCGGTCAAAGCAACGACAATCAGATCGAAACCAATGCCAATTAAAATTAACCGAATTGGCGAACTTCCTCCCTGCCAAGCCAACAGATAAATTAACAGTGCAACCGTCAACGCACCGCCAAAAGCAGCAAAAGGCAGCAAAGACACGGGAGCATTAGGCAGTAAAACTAATAAAGAAACCGCAGCTAAAGTCGCGCCTGCATTTATGCCGATAATTTCTGGTGCAGCTAGAGGATTGCGAGTGATACTTTGAGTAATCGTTCCAGCGATCGCTAGTCCCACCCCAACTAAAAAAGCCACAATAGTTCGCGGTAGACGTAGGGTATTAATCACAAAAGCATAATCCCGATTAGATGTTGGCAAACCCAATAAAGTCTTGACTACATCTAGAGTTGAAATGGGATATTCGCCATAGCTGACGCTAATCACCATAGCAACTATAGTTACCAGAGTCAGAATTATTAAAATTACTGGAACTCGCCGATCCAAATGAAATGAGATTGGTAAGATTGGAGAGCGAATAATTAGCCATTGTTTGGTCATTTAGTCACCTCTACCCTTTAATCTTCCATCTAATTAAATAAATAAAGCAAGGCGCTCCAATTAAAGGCATCACCAACCCTACAGGCAACTCTCTGGGTTGAAGCACTAACCGACCGCAAAGATCGGCAATTAACAGAATGATTGCCCCCAAAATGGCTGAATAAGGCAAAATCCAGCGATAATCAACCCCTACGAGGAAACGAACTAGATGGGGAACAATCAAACCCACAAAGCCAATTGGCCCTGCGATCGCCACACTTGCTCCAGCTAGTAAAATAATACTGATGGCAGCGAGTATTTTAATCAATCCCGTAGACTGTCCTAAACTTCTAGCGGTATCCTCTCCTAAACTAAGGATAGTAATTTGTTTGCTAAGAGCGATCGCTAATATTAAACCAATACAGATATAAGGCAACACTTGCAGCAGTAAATTCATATCTCTCCCCGCTACCGAACCAGCTAGCCAAAACCTAATTTCTTCTAAGGTACGTTGGCTCAGAATTAAAATACCACTGGTAATCGAAGAGATAAACACTGTCAATGCTGCACCAGCTATGGTTAGGTTAAAAGGTGTCAACCCTCCCCGACCAAGAGAACCGAGGAAATATACGGCGATCGCACTGATGGCAGCTCCTGCAAAAGCATACCAAGCATAGATAATTAAAGAATTACTACCAAAGATTAACGTCCCCGCTACTACAGCCAAAGCTGCTCCTGCATTAACTCCTAAAATGTCAGGAGATGCCAGAGGATTCCGTGTTAGTCCCTGCATAATCGCTCCTGCTACAGCCAACGCTGCTCCGACTAATATAGAAATTAGCGCTCGCGGTAAACGGATTGTACGAATAATTAGCTGATTAGTAGAATTATCAAAGTTAGTAAATGCTTGAGAAATATCCTTAAAAGCAATATCGGCAGCACCCCAACTAAGACTAGCGAAGAAACTAAGCCAGAGAATCAAAATTCCTAATAGCAAACCTCCTAGGAGTAAATAATTTTTTCCTGGGTAATATTTTTTAGCGATCGTCATTTATTGAGCAGGTTTTGAAAATTTGGCGATCGCACTAAAAGGATCACTACGATAAATAGATAAAATTTCTTTTTACTTAAAGAAAACTCTACCACACCTTATTGATAATATAGTGCAACTAAATTTTAAATTTTCTGGTTAAAACCGACTAAATTAAAGATCACAAGTATCACCACAAAAAGCACCTAACATTGTCTAGTATTGCTATATTTGCAGATAAAAGGGCGATCGCACTGACAGAAGCGATCGCCGAGCGTATGAATATTGTCTAATACCATTCCAATAAAAATAGTTAATACTGCTTCTAGATATTCACTATGAGCAATTTTTATATTTTATTACTGACATCAAACAACTGTTTTTTAGTTGTAGCTGCAAATTTCCCATCTGCCAAGTTGCCTAATTTAATAGTCAAATTCAACTAGTTGAATCCGCTACTAGTTGCTTAAATAATAATAATGATCTGGGGAGAGATTTAAAGAATTAATCGTTTTTCCTCAAGAGATCGGGTAAAAATGAGTGATCCAGAGTAGGTATTATTTGCCTATTATGGTCATACTTCATTATATTTTTCCTATTTAAGTGACTAACCAAGACCACGAGCATAGCACTAATACTTTTAAACAATTATTGAGCAAACGTAAGACAACTGCCTATCAAATAGCCAAAAAAACAGGAATTGATAAAACTTATCTCAGCAAACTTTCGAGTGGAGCGATCGCTAAACCAGGAAAAGACAAATTAATCAAAATTGCTCAGGCGTTAAATATCGAACTTGAACAACTCCAAAAAGTCTTTAGCGAACCAGAAGAGGTGATTGAAGAATTTGGTTTAGATAATATGCAATCAAATTTCTCTCAAGTTATCACGCCATTACAGGATTGGGGATCTGCCCCAACTGCTATTGTTTGTTATGAGCGAAGTACTGAAATAAATACCATCAAGCAATGGATCGAAGAGCAAGATTGTCGTTTAGTCACGCTCTTTGGTTTAGGGGGAATTGGCAAGACTACCGTAGCTATGGAAATTGCCAGACAATTAAAATCTGAATTTGACTATGTATTCTGGCGTACTTTAAGTGAGGTTTCTCTAATAGAAATCATCATTCAAGATGCTTTGAGGCTATTTAGCAACAAAAAGCCGCCAATCACGATTACTCACCAAATTACTAAGTTACTGCAATATTTACAAAAACATCGTTGTTTATTAATTTTAGATGGCATAGAAACCATCTTAGCGACAGGTAGCTCACTACAGCCCTATCAAAACGGTTGTCAAGCCTATGGAGAATTATTGAGACAGGTAGCTCAAAAACAACATCAAAGTTGTCTGTTATTAGTTAGTGATGAAAAACCGAGGGATATAGCCATTTGGGAAAGTACTTCGGCTTTGATTCATTCTTATCAACTTCAAGGTTCAACCAAAGTTGGTTATCGAATTTTGGCAGATAAACAAATTCCGCAATCTTCCGCCTGGAATGAACTTATCACAGTTTATCAGGGACATCCTTTAGCTTTAAAAATAGTTGCCACTCTGATTAACGAACTATTCAATGGTGATGTATCCCAATTTTTGCGTCAAAATACTTTATTTTTAGGTGATTTACAGTTTATTTTGCATCAGCAGTATCAACGCCTTGGAGATCGGGAAAAAAACATACTTAAGACTCTTGCCGAGACAGACAAACCCCTCTCTCTTCAGGAATTAACCTTACAATACGCTACTCAACTAAGATGCTCGGAAATAATGAATTGTCTTAATAGTCTCAAAAGGCGATCGCTTTTAGAAATCGACCAAAATAATCGAGTTAGCTTTTACAGTATTCAACCTGTAGTGCGAAAATATATCAAGTCTCAAAGTTGATTTCTATATGAGCTATTGTTTTAATCCTGATTGTTCTCAACCCGATAACCTCCAATGGCAAGATCGATGTAATAGTTGTGGTGCAAACCTGCTTTTGAATCAGCGTTATCGGGGAATCAAGTTGTTAGGGAAAAGCCAATTGGCTCTAACCATCGAAGTTATTGACATTAAGCCGAACCAACTAGAACCCGACAATCATAACTCCCAGACCAAGGTTTTAAAAATTCTGCTCACAGACTATCCTAAAGCGGTGGAGCTATTTCAACAAGAAGCGCAAATTCTGTCCCAGATGAATCATGCTGGTATTCCTAAACTATCAGAGGATGGTTATTTTAGCTTTCAGCCTCACTGGCAGCAAAACCCCGTACATTGCTTAGTAATCACCAAAATAAGCGGCTTAGATTTAGAACAGTGGTTAAAACAAGGTAACAATCAACTTAGCCTAGAACAAGCTCAAGATTGGCTCAAACAATTATTAGATATACTATCTCAACTCCATCAGCAGCAATACTTTCACCGTGACATCAAACCCAGCAATATTATTTTGCAGCCTAATGGAAAGCTAGCTTTAATTGATTTTGGTGCAGCTAGAAAAGTTACTCATACTTATCTGGGTAAAGTAGGAGTCAATCAAGGAATTACCAGTATTGGTACACCAGGCTATATTGCACCCGAACAGATTGACGGCGCAGCCTTGCCTCAGTCTGATTTCTTTGGTTTAGGTCGTACTTTAGTTCATTTATTAACAGGGAAACATCCCCAAGAATTTGCTAAAAATTTAGATACCAGAGAAATTATTTGGCGCGATCTAGCACCTCAAGTATCAGTTTCTTTTGCCGACTTATTAGATGGAATGATGAACTATCTACCCAGTCAGCGTCCTGTAAATGTTGAAGCGATTACTAATAATTTAATTAAAGTTGAGCAGTTTCCTCATCAACCACTAACAAAACCACCCTCAAAGTTCAAGTCATTGCCGATGTTATTTGGCGCAGTGTTTTTACCCTTCTCGGTTTTAGGTTTATATAATTTGGGAGATAACTTGAAACCAGAAGCAACTACCAGCAAAGTTGCCAATATACCCCTGTGTAATAATCTTACCTGTGTTAACCGCGACCCGATCGATAATAAATGCGATCGCGATGCTCAGACTATTACTTCTAATACTGGCAATTATATTTTGAATCAGAAACTCATGCCTTATCGGCTAGAAATCCGTTATTCTCCAACCTGTAATTCTGTCTGGGCAAAATCAGAAGCTCCTTATCGCTCTATTCACTATATAGAAGATGCCCAAGGCAAAAAATATGGTTCGGCAATTGTTCATGTCGACCAATGGAATGAACATTATGCAGATATGGCACCAGGAAAAAATATTCAAGTACGTGCCTGTGCTAAACCCCTAACAGGAAAGAAAAGCTGTACTAATTTTGTCCAACTGTAATATCAAGTATGGATAATGACTTTAAATAGAGTGATTCCCCAAGTCCCCAAGTCCCCAAGTCCCCAGGTCCCTAAATTAAAACATTTAACTGTTCATCCGAACCTGATATAAGTCTGTCTCTATTGATTTTTACTTCGTTGACCAATAAAAACCAAAAAAATTCAAAGTAGCTTGTAGGATTCGATTTCTAACACTTTACCAATCATGGCGATAGTCATCACATCTTCGCGGATTTTACCCTTAACTTCTACCTGAATACCTTCTTGCTGTAATTCTGCGGGGGCATCTTTTAATTCGTAGGTTGTACCATCATCGGTGACTAATGCCCAAGTACCAAAACCAAAACCTTTTTTTTCAATTGTTCCTGTTACAGTCATACTCATTTACCTCGCTTATAAATAAAGGTTTGGTAGTACCAAACCCTTAATCTAATTATAAGTAGGTAGGCAAAATAATTGATCAAACCCCTACCCTTAGAGCTATTTGTTACTCGTCCTAAAGGACTTGTCTCGCATAGTTTCCGTCGCGTTTTGGGTAGGAAGATTCCCACCCAAAAGCCGACGGGGAGATACCGCTCCGCATATTACTCGTTACTTGTTACTCGTTACTCCCTAACCTCATTTCCAATTTAATTACACCCACCTACTTATCTGTCTACCTAGTAGTCAATTAACGCTTGACTTATACTCTTTGAGGATCTTTTTGGCTAGCTATATATGCCAAACCTAGACAGAGTAAGACGTTAACGATCAAATAGGTACTAGCGATCGCACCATTACCTAAAAGCCAAATCCCAGGATCGGTAAAAGCACTAACTCCCAAACAAGCAGCCACCCCAATACTAGAACCAATGGCAAACCATTTTAGGCCAGAATTTAAGAGCAGAGCAGTTAAGGCAAAAGGAATTAAGGCACTGGCAAATAGCGGATTTAGGTTAGCATTACCAAACACCACGTTACCTAATTCGGGTAAAGAACTACCAAACAGGCGCATCGGCCATTGTGGTAAATCAAACCAATATAGTCCTTGAAGGAAAAATAAGCCAGAACTGCCAAAAATCAGACCACTGTTTAAACCGAGGGTAAACGGAAGATAGTTGCGTAAAAACCAGGCGAGTAAATAAGAGCCAAGTACCATACCCAGTTTGGGTAATAGCGCCACTGCACCACCATCAACCCAGAAGCCAAGGTTGAGATAACCACTCTTACGCAGCCAACGGAAGAAATCATTAAAGGTAATTTTGCCTTTAAGCGCTAGCTGAACTGCTGCATTAGCATCCAAATGTCCTGAACCAAAATGATTCAAATGATCTTCCTCAACTTTGCGCGTAGATTGCAGCAAAATATCTCGAATCTCGTCTGGAGTCTCAACCCCAGTAGATTTAATTAGCGCAGCCACACCAGATACATGAGGTGCCGCCATACTAGTTCCAGGAAAACCGACAAACACTGATTCACCAGTTGCAGGATTAATCGTGTTCTGAATGATCTTGCCACTATCACCTTTTCCCTCTGCACTACCCCCAGGAGCGGAAATATCAACCCCTGCGCCAAAGTTTGAATAAGAGGCTTTATCTCCCCCAGGATTGGTCGCTGCAACACTAATTACATCAGGATAGCGAGCGGGATAGGAAGCTGCATTACGACCTTCATTCCCCGCAGCAGCAACAATTACCACCCCTTTATTATGAGCATACTTAATCGCTTCTTCCATCATGTTGCTAGCACCGCCACCACCCAAGCTCATGTTAATCACGTTGGCACCGTTATCCGCAGCAAATTTAATCGCTTCAGCAATATCGGCAACCGTTCCGCCACCACTACTAGCTAGAACCTTTAAAGGCATAATGCTGGCTTCATAGGCAATTCCTGCCACTCCATAGCCATTATTAGTAGATTGAGCGATCGTACCTGCTACATGAGTCCCATGTCCATTATCATCGCTTACCTCATCTTTATTTTTGACAAAATCGTAGCCTGGAACAAACTTAGTTGACTTGAGATCGGGTACGATACTGACTCCTGTATCAATTACCGCAACAGTTACCCCCGCTCCCCTAGTTTCGTCCCAAGCCTGTTCGACATTAATATCGCGAAAGTTCCATTGTCGATTGTATTGAGGATCGTTGGGAACAGCACTGATGTGATATAGATAATTTGCTTCAATATATTCCGTATCTTTACGAAGAGGAGAGCGCTTCAATTCCTTAAGTACCTTTTTATCTCCTTCAACAATATAAATGCGATCGTTGATCGAGAAAAAACTGTTCAAACCAACTTGCTGATTATATTTTGCTTTAAGCGCTTGAATCTCTTCGCTAATTTTAGCGATCGGCACATCTTCTTTAAAATCTAAAATAATTGAGTTGAATTCCCCTTTTTGTGCCAGTCCTTTGAAATTGAACAGAGCAAATCCAATTCCCAGAACAAATAAGCACAGCAGCAATAACTTTTTCATGGCTATTTGATTTAGCTATTATTTTCCTATCTTTAAAGATAACGTAACTCTAGCTGGCTACAACGGCGATCGCAACTTTAGCTCTTCAATACCAAAACTTTTTAATTAATTACAATTATCTGTCAAGCAACTACTGCATCAATACCATCAACGTTGAAGTTACTATCGAACGATTATCTTGAGCTTTAATAGACATAATTTCATTTTTCCTTACAAAATGAACGATTTATTACGTAATAATTAGGTATAAAATTTTTCTTGAGTAAAACGACTTTTCCATTTCGACTCAGAAGCAAGTATTTAGAATTAATTACACCCTGTGCTTCAGCAGAACCGACGTAGTACCACCAATGCCAGCGAATTATTGACTTAGTAAAAGCTTTATTTTCGCGAACGTCGATCAATAAATGATTGGGCCATCTTTTGATAAGACCGCCATCCATTGGATATCGACTTGTTGAAACCAATAGTAGAGACTTATCCGTACTGAGTGAGCCTAGTAAATATATCGAATAGATTTCTTTCCATCCCTTTGAAGATTGCTTGAATATCGAAAGTAAAGCATCCCATCCACCAGAATAGATTGCTAAAAAGTCATCACCTAATGCTATTGGAGAACTAAATTTTCTAGTTTTATCAGCAGAGGAAGTTGAAATTTCTGACATGGAAATTGTTTTCAGCTCGCCGTATTTATCGATTAAATAAACTCCTCCTTGAGTTGAGATATTTGGTGCGCTAATGACGAGATAATTACTATTACCCGTGATACCTATGCCAAAATTTTCTTGCTTACTTGGCAATATAGATGGTTCAATGACAGATTCAACTTTTAATGTAATTGGATTGACAATTAAAACCTTGTCAGGTTTATTTTCATAATCATTAACAACAGTAGTTCCTAGTGCGATTTTGTTATTAAATACTTTGACTGCATATCCCGTAGGATTTATTCCCTCAGGTAAATTAATTTCCATTAAAGCGTTTTGATTGCCTTCATTTACTTGCAGAGAATAAACAAAACCTCTGTTCCTGAGTTTGTCCTGGGTATCTTCATCAAAATGACTTGGTACAAAATCGCTAAAAGCACCAATAATTAATTGATTTTGATTGAAAACTAAATACTTACCAAAACCAGCACCAACTTTGTCAATAATGGAGTTTTTTGCTGGATAAACCTCTCTAATTCTCGACCATTTATCTTGAGATTTATCGTAGCTATAAATAGCGACGCGATTTGCTTCAGGATCGCCAACAGCTATATAGTTATCATTGAGCGCTAAGGCTTGACCAAAATTATAAGTATCTTCAGGTTTGGACTCTAAACAAGTTACTGAAGAAGCAGAATAAATTAAATTTTGAAAAATCCTGGCAAGAATAATTAGACAAATAACACATAAAAACAATCCTAATAGTTTGAATATTTTTTTCATCACTTTTTTTTAGTCAAAACCACAGAATAATTTATGCTTGTTGTTTTTTCGATTATGTGCGTTGCATTGCATTAATGTAACCTACCAAGGCAGAGCGATCGCAACTTTAAGTAGGTGGGTGTAATTAAATTGGAAATGAGGTTAGGGAGTAACAAGTAACGAGTAACGAGTAATATGCGGAGCGGTATCTCCCCGTCGGCTTTTGGGTGGGAATCTTCCTACCCAAAACGCGACGGAAACTATGCGAGACAAGTCCTTTAGGACGAGTAACAAATAGCTTTAAGGGTAGGGGTTTGATAACGAAGTGTATCCTTTAGGATAAATTATTTTGCCTACCTACTTAGCTCTTCAATGCCAAAACTTTTTAATCAATTACAATTATTAGCCAGGCAACTAGTAGCCGATTCAACTAGTTGAATTTGACTGTTATTTTAGGCAACTTTGCATTTATATTTGTTCAAGTTAAAACTAAAAGTGGCTATTCCTCTTAGCTAACGATATTGACTATGATCTTGAAAAAATTGACATCTAATCAATATTTGTTAGTTTGGATACTAACATATACATCTTCAAATTTAGTGATCGTCTTTGCCAGAGCGATCGCTTTTTTATTAAATTCTAAATTTAACGCCTAATCTAATGGTAAACATCTACGTCAATCAAAAGAGATCGCATTACTAGTATGCTATATTTTCTAATCTAAATAGCGATCGCGAAGAGTAGGTACGACGCGGAGGACGCGGAGCTAATCCTTTAGGACTAGTCCTTTAGGGGAGTCTAATCGCCAATACTGCTTTTCAATTTAAATACTTTTTAATGATAGATAATGCTCTTTACCTTTTACCTCTACCTTAATTTTCTCGGCGCAATTTTTCTGAATAAAGCGTAAGGTTGACTTGGGCAGCTTGTTACTCTGTAAAATTTCGGAAATGGATTTTTGATATTTAACCTTAAATTCTTGAGATAATCGCGACAAGGTAATTTTCTCTGGTGATTCCTGCGCAAGTTTAGTTAAAGTCACTTCTATTTTGCTTTGAATCTTATCCTCTATAGTTTGTACTGGTGTAGCACTAGAAATTTTCGTCATTATTGAATTACGATCCGTTGAGCTAGAATCATTCGAGTGCAAACGCGCAGGGTAATAACTGACAAAATCATCAATATACACATTTCCTGACTGCTGATAAACCTTATAGGTATTCTGTCCTTGTCTTTGTAGAGTCTGATGTAAATAATTAAAAATAGCGTCGTGAGAAACTATTGCTACCTCTTTCACCTGGGGATAGTTTAACTGTAAAGATGCCCCTAAAGTTAAAATCTGAGCATCGGCAGCATTTTTGGATTGAGGGACATGAATCAGTTGATATCCTTGTTGATGCAAATGTCGATCTAGTTTAGAAACGCTACTATTAAGCCAATTTGCGACAGCGAATTTAATCGTGATGGGATATCGGCAGTATGGCTTGAGATGTTGCGCCAAATCGAGCTGGAAGGGGAAATTTTCGACATCTAATAAAATTGCCCCCGTATAAGATGAAACTTGCATTAATGATTCTGGTGCAGTCTTAAAATCCATTGGTTTAAAGAAGAAAGCAAAACAAGATCTTAAGCCGATTGATTACATAAAAGCTGTGATTTAAATTCTTCTAACATGCAGCGAAGATTTCCAACCTGGGTGAAAATTATTCCTTGGTTAAACCTATGAAATTATGAACAACACAGAATTCTTACAACAAGTATTAGCAGGAGCAACGCCTAGTATTGATGAGTTTGTGGATATTTTAGGCGATCGCTTTTCTCTTTTGCGAGAGTATCAATCTACCCCTCAAGATTGTCAATGGCACGCTGAAGGAAATGTGCATATTCATACGGGAATGGTATTGAATGAAACCTATAAGATTTTGCAAACTGAAGCGACTCATTTCGATCCCCAGCGCCGTCTGAGTCTAATTCTGGGTGCTTTGTTACATGATATCTACAAGCCAATTACTACTCAAGAGCAAGAAATTGAAGGGAAAATTCACCTTGTTGCTCCCCAACACGCTATTAAAGGACGTTCCTATTTAGCACTTAAGCTAGTGGGTTTAGATTTGCCCTATTCGGTAGTCGAGAACACCTTAAGTTTAGTTGGTTATCATCACGAGCCTAAACAGTTAGTTACGCAAAATAAATCCGCTGGAGAATATCAACGAATCGCTCGTCTTAGCGATCCAGAATTGCTCTACTGGCTGGCATTAGCCAATCTTCGAGGACGAGAATGCCAAGATCGAGAACAATTAGAAATTGTTGATCTGTATGGTTTATTTGCTCAGAAATATCAAGCCTGGCAAGGTTTTGGTGCGGAGTATCAGTCTTGGCGAGCATATTTTCAGCGTGAATTAGCCGACTGGAATCAAGCTACTCGTGATTTAGTTTTCGCTCAAGCGATCGCTCGTTATGAAGCTGGCAAGATTTTTGACCCAGAATCCGAACTGGTTCGTTCTTGTTCCTATCGAGATGCTTTTCCTCAAGTGGTTATAACTTTTGGCGTCAGTGGCTCGGGAAAAAGTACTTGGATTGAGCAGAACCTGGGCGATCATACAATTATCTCCCTCGATGCTTTAAGAGCTAAAATAGCTAGTTCTCGTAGCGATCAGTCGCAAAATAGTAAAGTAATTCAGATAGCCCAAGAACAGTTAAAAACTCTGTTACGTAGCCAAAGCAAAATCGTCTGGGATGCCACCAGCTTAAGATATGACTTTAGACAGCAGATCATTAGCATTAGTCGTCAATACGGCGCATTAATAACCTTGGTAATCTTTCACTGTCCTGAGACAATCTATCTTGAACGCAACCGCCAGCGTCGTCATAGCATCCCCGAAGAAGTATTATACCAACAACTACAGTCTTTAGAATTTCCCGAATTAGATGAAGGCGATCGCACTATTATTGTCGATGAACATGGTAACACCCTGGCCACCCACGGAACTTGTTAATTACAGCAGTTTTCAATTGAGTAGACACATTAATTTATCGAAGTAATGGGTAATGGGTAATGGGTAATGGGTAATGGGTAACTGAAATTCGCTGTAACTTTCGACTGCTCAGTAATCAGTAATTAGTAATCAGTAATCATTCCCCTACACCTGCAAAATCTACCAATAAAGACAGGTTTTGGCGCAGGGTTTCTAGTCCCAGGCGATCGCTAGCGGAAATAAATAACGCCAGGGGAAATTCTTCTTTTGCCTGATTGAGAGCGTCACTGCCAACCCGATCTAGTTTATTAAATACTAATAAGATTGGGCCAGGAACAATCGGCATTTCGCCGAGGATTTCCATCACCGAACGGATTTGATTTTCCCAACTAGGATGAGATAGATCTACTACATGAATCAGCGCATCGGCTTCGGTAACTTCTTCTAAAGTAGCGCGGAAGGCATCGACTAAAGGTGGTGGTAGCTGTTGAATAAAACCGACTGTATCGGTTAACAACATATTCTGGGGTTCTCCCGTATCCGCATTAGGTATGGATAAGCGACGGGTAGTGGGGTCGAGGGTAGCAAATAGCTGGTTAGCTACGTACACCTCTGAATTGGTTAAGGCATTAATTAAAGTCGATTTACCTGCATTAGTGTAGCCGACGATCGCCACAGTAGGAACATCCTGTTTTTGGCGTTGTTTGCGCATCCGCGAACGTTGTGCCTGTAATTCGGTTACTTCCTGCTGTAAACGAGTAATTCGCTTTTGAATGCTTCTTCTTTCGGTTTCTAACTTGGTTTCACCAGGGCCTCTAGTTCCAATTCCGCCACCAAGACGGGACATTGCTTGCCCTCTACCTACTAGACGGGGCAACATATATTCTAATTGGGCTAACTCTACCTGAAGTTTACCTGCACGGGATTGAGCGCGTTGAGCAAAAATATCGAGAATAATTTCTGTGCGATCTACCACCCGCACCCCAAATTGACTTTCTAGATTGCGGATTTGCGCAGGAGAAAGGGAGCGATCGAAAGCGACTAGGTTAGCGCCTAGAGTTTGTACTCGCAGGGCAATTTCCTGTACCTTCCCTTCGCCTATTAAAGTTCGCGGATGAGGACGCGATCGCTTTTGCCGAATTGTTTCTAAGACTTCTCCCCCAGCGGTGTTCACCAAGCCCACCAGTTCATTGAGACGATCTTCAAATTCTGGTTCAGAGATTTGATCGACCTGTAAACCAACTAAGACTACTAAATCGCGATCGCTACCTACCTGTTGAGCGACAAATTCTCGTTCAAATTCAGCTTCTAAACCTTCAACTAATTCCAGGAAATCTTGGCTAGCTAAACTGTCTAGAGTCATTGCTTCAGATACTGACCAATACTGTTGTTCGGTGTTTATCTCCGACTGAGGTAACAAATGTGCTAAATAGGTATCCTGCACATAACCTGTTGCACCACCACCCCGTTTTAATTTACCTGTACCAGTGAGGGTAATTAAAGCCAGAGCATCTAATCTTTGACGCACCATTGCTGTTAGGCTGGACTCTTTTGGTGGTTCAGGTTGCAGTTTGGTAGAGATACAGCGGATCCCCGAAAGACGTTTTGCGCCGTAACGAGGTAATTCTAACGGGGGAATTTGCGTTTGTAGAGCATTACCTACCCCAACTCTAATCACCTGTCCCCGACGATTGATGTAAATACAGACAGGCTGATCGATCTCAGTACTAATTGCTGCTAATCTTTGAGCAAATTCTGGGGTAACAATCATGTCCCCTGGCAATTTCTGATGATAAAGTTTTTTGAGCTGTCTGAGCTGATTTGATTTTAATCCTTTATATTTACCGTATATAGTATCGATAGACGTTGCCTCGAAATCAAGAAAAATATTGGTTAGATAAGCTAATTTTAACGATTTTGCGAGCTTCTTGACTCAAACCAGCGATCGCGAGTCACAACTTGTAACCTATTGAGATTTATTCAGCAGCTTTTGTTTTAGTCATTAGTCATGGTAAAAATTGTCAGTCGTCAATCATTGGGAATGCAAGCAGTATATGACATTGGAGTAGCTCAAGAGCATAATTTTCTCTTGGCTAACGGCATGGTAGCTTCAAACTGCTTTAATAAATCTCATTCCACTGCTTATGCCTACGTTACCTATCAGACTGCTTACCTTAAGGCTAACTATCCAGTTGAGTATATGTCTGCCTTGCTTACTGCTAGCAGTGGTATTCAAGATAAGGTCGATCGCTATCGGGAAAATGCCCAAAAGATGGGTATTATCATTTTGCCACCCGATATTAATCGTTCTGTAGAGGACTTTTTGCCCCTAGATGACAACCATATTTTATTTGGCTTATCGGCGGTGAAAAATTTGGGACAGGGGGCAATTGAGAATATTCTTGATGCCCGCAATAGCGATGGTGAGTTTAAATCGTTAGCCGATTTTTGTGAACGAGTAGAGTTGCGCACGGTTAACCGTAGGGCTTTAGAAACCTTAATTTACTGTGGTGCTTTCGATTTAATCCAGCCAAACCGTAAACAGTTGATTAATGATATTGATGTAGTGATATCTTGGGCGCAAAAACGCAGCAAAGAGAAAGCTAGTGGTCAACTTAATTTATTCGATCTAGTAGATAAGGTAGACACTGAGCCTATTTTTGAACAAGCACCCAGCAGCCCCCCCGTAGAAGACTACCCCGTTCAGGAAAAGTTACGTTTAGAAAAAGAATATATTGGGTTTTATATCAGCGATCATCCCCTCAAAGCAATTAATCAGGCTGCCCAAATCTTATCACCGATTAGCTTAAGTGCATTACCCGAGCAAAAGGCTCGACAAAAGCTTAGTGCCGTAGTGATGCTTAATTCAGTGCGGAAAATAATTACTAAAAAAGGCGATCCCATGGCTTTTGTGCAAATGGAAGATATTACAGGGGAAGCCGAAGGTACAATTTTCCCCAGTACCTATGCCGAACTTGAACCCTTGCTCTTAGAAGGTAAACAGCTAATTGTTTGGGGGACAGCACAACAGCGTAACGATAAATATCAGCTAATTATTGATGATGCAGCAGCGGTAGAACAGGTGAAAATGCTAATGCTAGAAATCACTCCCGAACAGGCATTAGATCGCGTCAAAAGTAATTATCTCAAGCAAATTTTAGAACAACAATCTGTAGAGCCTAATAAATTCAAAATTCCCGTAATTGCCGCAATTGGTAAAGGAGAGCAAAGACAGTTTATTCGCTTTGGACAAAAGTTTTGGGTACAGAATGAAACCAGTGCGATCGCTTCTTTAAAAAGTGCAGGTTTTGTAGCACGATGTGAATCATTATTAGCAAATTAATTAACCTAAAATATCTATAATTCCATATATTTACTGATGACAAAAAGCCAAAATAATGGTCTGTGTCTATCTAATATGTAACCATTGCTGTTCATTTTTTATAGATTAGAATATAGTAAATAATTATCGAGTTAAATATATTAATATATCTTAGTGAGATAGATAATTTAGCGGATCTTAATTCAGCAAGTCTGATTTTATGTATTGAGAACAAATAAATATTAAAGCTACTTTGCTTTATTTTTAATTTCTCATTGATATGTTGGTACACAATAAATAATGTCGCTCTCATGGCTGATAATAAATCCAAGCTAACCCTCGTTAAATTAAATAAAGCAGATCTAGCCAAAGGACGACACGTTTTAATTGTGGAGTCTCCAGAATCAAGAAGAGCTGTTGCCCTCAATGTCAATGTGTTTTCAATTGGCCGCCATCCTCATAATGATTTAGTAATTAGCGACCAGTTAGCTTCTCGTCACCACGCTACAGTAGCTTGGATGAGATATAGCGAAGGGACAGATAAAGTTGACTACTCTTACTGGATTATTGATGGTAAAGGGAAAAGACAAAGAAGCCGCAATGGTATCTATATTAATGATAAGAAAAAGTCTTTGCATCGCCTGACCTCTGGAGATATTGTTTGGATTGGCGATAATATTAAAATTTCTTACAATTATATTACCTACAGTACTGACAGTAGCCAGTTCCTTAATTACTGTAGCGAAGCAAAAACTTCATTTAAATCTTCAGTGCCAAATACTAAATCTGACAAAGATACGATGGTGATCGAAGGTGCTTTTCCTAACAACGATCTTCCAGATGACAGTATGATGCTAGAGAACACTATTGTTAGCAGGATGCCAGAAGATCGCAATATTGCTGGGGAAATTAGAACTAAAGAATAAAGGAGCAAAGCTATAAGCTATAAGTCAATAGTAGCGAGGTTTTAAACCTCTTAGTCCATTGGTAGGTGTCTTAAACCCCGTTAGCTTAAAGCTTTTTGATAAGACTGTAATGCGATCGCTGTCAATCATAATAGAATATAGACGAGATTGATTGCACCAGTTCCGTGCTGGATAAATTTTACTATTTTTGGCTTAACCGAGAAGTATTTAATTGGGTTTTAGCGCCAATTTTTAGTGCCTCGTGTTAGTGTGATTGTCTAAACCACTTATATTTTTACGCTTTTCTAGTATGCTCAAATGTATGATGGTAAATAATTTGTGTCTTTAGTTTAGCAAGGATACTGAAATTTTTATGATCGAGATTGCTTAGTCAAGGCTAGCCAAAAATTGTCTTCACCTGTGGCTGTCAGCTAAAAAACTATCAATATACTATGGCTCAAATTCTGATCATTGACGATGACTCCACAACTCAAATGCTGTTAGAAAGAACTCTAATCATGCAGGGTTATGACGTAGCCTTAGCTAGTGATGGAGAAGAAGGTTTAATTAAAGCCAGAGCAATTTGTCCCGATCTAATTATCTGTGACTGGATTATGCCTCGCAAAAATGGTTTGGAAGTCTGTAGTCAGATCAAATCAATTCCTGAATTGTCTACTACTTTTTTTATTTTGTTGACTTCCTTAGATTCAATCGAAGATCGAGTTAAGGGTTTAGATGCAGGGGCGGATGACTTTCTCTGCAAGCCGATTGAAATGCATGAGTTGAAGGCGAGAGTGCGCGCTGGATTAAGACTACACCAGCTAAGTAAAGACTTGCAAAACCAAAAACAGCTACTAGAAGACGAATTAGCGGAAGCAGCCGAGTATGTTAGTACTATTTTACCTGAGCCTCTGCAACATCCATCACTAAATATTAATGCTTGTTTCATTCCTTCTCGACAATTAGGAGGAGATAGCTTTGATTATTTTTGGTTGGACGATCGCCATTTAGTATTTTATTTATTAGACGTTTCAGGACATGGTTTACGAGCGAGTCTACCCTCTTTGGCGGTAATTAATCTCTTGCGTTCTCGCGGATTAAGCAACGTTGATTATTATCAGCCTAATGAAGTATTGAAGGGATTAAACCAAACTTTTCAGATGAGCGATCGCAACGATAAATATTTTACCATTTGGTATGGAGTTTACGATCGCTACAGTCGCAGTTTAACCTATTCTAGCGCAGGACATCCTCCAGCAATTTTATTAACCCCTACTAGTCAATTGCTAGAACAACGACTGAAAACTCCAGGTGTTCCCATCGGTATGTTTCCCAATATTAAGTATATTAATGCCTCTTGCCAAGTAGCTGCCAATTCTAGCTTGTATATATTTAGTGATGGAATTTATGAGGTTGAACCACAGGCTGATACTAATGCTCATTGGGGATTAGAACGTTTGATTAATTTGCTAAAAAAGTACCAAACAAACCCCGAACGAGATCTAAAGCGCCTGCTACAGTACGTTAGAACCTGGCATCCTAACTTTCAATTTGAAGACGATTTATCCATCTTGCAGATAGATTTTTCTTAATGTAATGGCCTCACGGGGTGACAATGGATTTACAAAGAAGATAGGACAAGGGCTTTAGCTCTTACACCCTGTTGATAGCTTATCGATCATTTTGCCAGATGTTCCTGTCCATCTTTTAATTACCGAACATAAGACGTATAGTAAGAATAATAGAGATCGCTTGCAAAAGTTTGAATAATTAAATTTTTTTCTTGTTTAGAGAATGGATTTATATCAGAATATTCATCAGTTCCTTTAGGTAATGTAATTGTCATTACTTGCAAAAGAATTTGTTTCGAGAAGTCCTTTTTCTACAAACCACTTGCAGCAAGCCTTTATTTGAGTCAAACAGCGTTTAGCAGTATCAGCAGATTTATTCTCCAGTAGCCAGTCTCGAATAGCTGATGCTTCATCTAGTGAATTAGTAGGTAAAGCTGCTATATGATTTCGATATCGTTGAAAATCTTTCGCATAGGTACTTGGGCTTACTTGAGGCTTTTTGAATTCACTATATTTCTTCCACAACTCGCCCAAATTAAGTTTGGAAGATTCATCAATCGAAGCTAAAGTTTTTTTATTTCGATCTGAAGCAGATTTATATTTTTCCAGTGTTGTGTCAAATTTTTCCTTAAAAATATCTTGTTCTATTTCTGCTGCTTTTAGCTCGGCAAATCTTCATATGATCTAAATAACAGAGTTTTAATTGAATAACGAGTCGTCTCTCTCTTAAATTTTTGCGATCGCTTCAAATGTTACTGAGTAGTTAAATGATTGACAATATTTTTGTCTACCGATTCTCCACCATTTTTAATTTTGCTAAGATATGTAAGTTGCAAGCGATCGCTCGATTTTAGTTAACAACGATTTTAGATTTTTTTAAATTTAGTAAACCAAAATGGGCAAACTTATTACAAGCTTCTATTTAGGGACTTGTGTATATGCTGCCTTCAATTTTTGAAACCTGTATCCCCAGAGAAGAAATATTAGCGGGAGAACTTTCTGTCGATCTCTTTGCTGCTAAATTGCGATCTGTGGTCGAAGGAAAAGCACCTCTGATATATCAAGATGCTGCGAGTTTCTTTGCTAATACCTTTGCTACAGATGGAATCAAAACTTTGATAAGAGAGGTCTTTAGCAGATTAACAGGAAAGTCTTCTGGTTCTCCTGTTATTCGACTAGAAACTAGCTTCGGTGGTGGTAAAACCCACGATGAGATTGCTTTGTGGCATATTTGTCAACAGGGAAGGAAAATTGAAGGGCTAGAAAGATTTGCTCAACTTAATTTAATTCCAGAACATCCTGTACAGGTAGCCGCAGTAGACGGACGAGATTTAGATCCTGAAAATGGTATTCATCACGAGAACGGAATAATCACTAAAACTCTCTGGGGTGAAATTGCTTACCAGATTGGCGGAATACAAGGATATCAACTTTTAGCAGGAAGCGATCGCAGTGGGATTAGTCCTGGAACAGATGTTTTAGATCGATTATTAGATGGTCAACCGACAGTAATTATTCTAGATGAAATTGCCCGTTATCTCAGGGCAGCTAAAGCCAAACAGATAGGCAGAAGTGACTTAGCCGAACAAGTTGTCGCTTTTCTCTTTTCCTTGATGGATTTAGCGGGAGCTTGTAATAATTTAGTATTTGTTTATTCTCTAGCTTCAGCTGCTGATACCTTTGCTGAAGAAACAACAGAATTACAAGAATTAATTCGTGCTTCTGCCAGACAAGAAAGAGTTTTAAGTCCTTCAACCGATGTAGAGGTTTACAACATTGTCAAACAGCGCTTATTTAAGAGCGTTAGTGCTGAAGCAGCAGAGAAAGCAGCATCAGAATATTTAAATGCTTATCGTAGTAATAAGATTAATTTGCCTGATGGTTGTAAAGATGCCCGTTATAGTAGTACGATCGCCGAAAGTTATCCTTTTCATCCCGAACTATTTAACTTATTAACCAAAAAAATCGCCTCAATACCTGAATTTCAAAAGACTAGAGGTGCATTAAGGTTGCTGGCTCAAGTAGTTAGGCATCTATGGAGAAATAGAGAAAATTGGACACCAATGATTCATACTCATAATATCCCTGTGGGTTTGGATGAGGAGATAACTAACGACTTAACTTCAAGACTACAACGCCCTCAAATGCGCCCACCAATCGGGGCAGATATCTACAATCCTAATGGTAGAGAAGCCTATGCTCAGATACAGGATGAGGAGTGGATTGCAGCGGATAAACCACCTTTTTCTAGTTGGGTAGCGCGGACTATCTTTTTGCATTCTCTGACTCAGGGGATTTCTTCTGGTATCAAGAGAGCAGAATTAAATCTGTCATTACTAACTCCTGGGTTAGAAGTTAGTTTTGTCGATCGCGCTTTGTCAAGATTAACAGCAGTGGCTTGGTATCTCGATGACGATCCGATTACTTCAATTTCTCGGTTTAAAGAAGAACCATCGATCAATAAGATTGTTACCGAAGAAAAAGAACAAGTAGGACGTAGTGAAGCTAAAGACGATTTGCGATCGCGTCGAGATAGTATTTTTGCCAAGAAAATATTTACGCCGATTTTCTCTGCTGAAAGTCCTGGAGATGTGGATGATGTTCCTGATACTGTTGCTCTTTGTTTGATTGATTTTGACGAAGCTACTATAGTTAACTCGACTGATAGTCCGCCTAATATTGTCGAGCAGATTTTTAATAATACAGGAGAATCTGGAAAATTCCGTCTTCATAAAAATCGTTTATTATTCCTGGTTGCCAACAAAAAGGAAATCGAAAGCGCTATTGATAATGCCAGAGAATATAAAGCAATTCAAAATATTCTTCGCAATCAAACCCGTTTGGAAGATTTATCTGAAAGCCAGCAAAAACAGCTAGGAGAGAGAAACGGAGCAAAAGATTTAGACGTTCGGGTGTCTCTGACTAATGCTTATCGCCATCTATTTTATCCCACTAAAGATGAAGTCAAAGCTCCTACTGGTTTGATGCACTACGTATTACCTGCTCAAGATTCAGGTGCAGTCAAAGGCAAAAACAATCAACAGGATATTATTCTCAAAGCCCTCAAGGACTGTGAAAAAATCCGTCTCGAAGGTTCTAAGCCTTTTGCCCCTGTCTATATTTTGCAAAAAGTCTGGAGTAAAGGTTTAGACCACTGGACGACCAAAGCTTTAAAGGATGCCTTTGCTAAAGATTTAAACCTTAATATTTTGCTCGATGCCGAAATCTCGCTACTGCGAGACACTATCCGACAAGGATTACAGGAAGGACATTGGGATTTAAAAGTAGGAGAAAAAGTTTATATCAAAAGCGACGTAGGGGCGGTTCGCGCGATGCGAAGCGAGTCCTTTAGGGAACCGCCCTTACATCCCGAAACGCCCCTACCTGAAACAATTGAATTTAGCGATCGCTTTATCTTATACCGTCGTGGAATTCTTCAACCACCCGAACCAAGAGTAATTGAATTAAATGCTCAAGTAATGCCTTCTACAGAAACAGAAAAACCTGTACGAGTGCGTTGGAAAGCCAAAGGTGCATTAAAAACTAGCCTCTATCAAAATGGTAATTTAATACCCGAAGAGTTTCGTCCTTCCGATGAATACGAGACAACAATTACCAATACAACAATATTTAAGCTTCTTGCTGACTATGGCAACGAGGAGACAGCAGAACAACAAACTCAAGCTGTAATCTCGCCAGATGGAACTAGAGCTAAAGAGCCAACTGGTGAATATAAACCTGATGATAACCTAAACGGTAATGGCAGCACTGGCACTATATTTGATTATCGATCGCCAGTTATCGAACTTGATGGCACTGTAAATAAAGTTTTTACTAGCTTAATGGATCTCTGTGGCGATCGCAAAGTTCAAGAAATTGAGTCTTTAGAAATATCCGTAGATAAATTGCTTGACTACCGTAAATTGGGAACGGCGATTCCTTTATTAAGTCGTTTCTCCCTGAGAATCGATCAAACCGCAACTATTCAAACAGGGAATGACCAATTTGTGCGCTTGGAATACCAAGGACAGGTAAGAGGATTTCAAAGCTTTTTTAATACCATTAACGCACTACTCAACAATCCAGAAACCAAAGGCGATGTCAATCTGAAATTGATAATTGATTTTGAGCCTGGTATTTCTCCTCAAAGTAAAGAATTAAACGATATTCATCAAGCACTTCAACGCAATCCAGCAGAACGAATTTCTCTGAACGTCAAAGTGAAATATTGACTTAGAATTCAAAGTTCAAAATTCAAAATTCAAAATTATTTTTTCTTTAATTTAACTACTGAGGCAGCAATGATAGCTTTAATTTCTTGGGATTCTTGCAATAGCAATTTAAATTTATCTTCTTTAACAAGCTCTGACTTAATCAAAATTTTCAGCCAATATTCAGTTTCTCTCGCTTCTTTTAATGCTATTTCTAACTTGTGGATAAAATCTTTGTTTGATTGTGCTGATTGCGCTTCATGGACATTCGCCCCAATAGATGTACCAGATCTCAATAACTGTCTTGATAAAGTTCTAGATACATCTGACTGTTTAGATAAAAAACAACAGGCTTTGACAATTCTTATAGCAAAACTTTCAGTTCTTTCTGTTATTGGAACATTAGTCATCATCAAAATAATCAATCTTAAATAACTAATTTTATCAATAATTTTTGAGTTTGCTTAACTTTGAATTTTGAACTTATAATTTTGAATTGGAGTAAAACGGCTGTGCAGGAATTTCAATTGAGAGTAATCCCTACGGATAATAACAATTTTGCATTGGAACTATATCAGTGTGCTTATAAAAAAGCTGGTGAAAAAAAGCGTCCTGCTGCTGAATTAATTGGCTGTCTTAAAGGTAATACTTTAAATTTAGTAAAACAAAGTATTTATCAAATACTTAAAGCTAATAATTACGATCCCAAAACTCTTTCTATAAAACGTCAAACTCCTTATGTTTTGACAGAAGAATTAGGAGTGCAAACAGCAATTTTGTTTCAGACTTTGCAACCTCTTAGTCAAAGCGATCGCATTACTAAAATTGCGATGGGGATTAGTACAATGAGTAATGAAGAAGCTCATTATTGGTTTGCGATGATTGCCAATGGTAGACGTTCTTCTGCTCTTAAAGCCTTGCGGATACTTTTGGGAGAATAGCGAAATGTATCCGTGACAAATAAACTTTATTATTATAAATATCTCCCTTTAAAACTCAATTGCTTGCCATTCTTTGGCTTCACTAAAACGACTTAAATGTTTGACGTTAGTGGTAGCAATAACAATGTATCTGCCTGGATATTCTTTTTCTAGTAGTTTGTATTGAGAGCAAATAATTATATCGGCATCAAGGCTTTTATCATCAGCAGTTGGTATTCCTTGTATACGTGCTTCTGCCCAAAGATTAGCAGCTTCTAACATTACCTCGTTGCTTAAAGGTAAAAAAGTTACTAAATTTCTGAGTTCGTCTAAATCTTCAATGCCATTGATATTGGGTTTCCTCAAAGACTCTAAAATCAAACTTCTTCTGACTTCATAATCACAAATGTAACTACTAACAACAAAAATACCTTTCGATAGCAGAGAAAACAACCAATCATTAATAGTAATAGTTTCTTCTGTACGATTGGGATTACAAAGTTTGCCTAGTACCCCAGAATCAATAAATACAATCATTTAATATATCTATTTCTCGTATAATTTTCGTCCTGTTGATCTTTCGGCATCTATTATTTTTTTGAATTCTTCAAAAGCTGCTTCTTTTTCAGGTGATGGCGGTTCGTTTTTTATCCTCTCAATGCGCTTTTTGAGTAACTCGATCGCTGGTTGATTTTTGCGTAATTGTTCTTCTCTATCCCAAACACCATTATGATTCTTATTTGACTCTAATCTAATATGTTTTTTAACTGATGTCGCTTCTATTGCATCTAAAATGATCGCTTTTTCACAGCCTTCTAGAATCAAAAAATATGTATTATCTGTCTTTTTCTCATCAGGTATTAAAGCAACGAAACGATTGAGATCGATAATTTTTCCGCTGGGTAGTTCTATAGTGTTAGTCATATTTTTTATTTCCTTTACTTGTTATCTTCTAAATCAAAAAATACCGATCGCAATTTGAATTGCTCTTTGAATCTTGGCTAAAGATTGCGGTGTAATTGACCCATAAGGGCCGCGCTCTAAATAAAGCTTACGAACCGCAGATATGTTGTCGCACAGAGCCAAAGAAGCCGATTCTAACCCTCCTTCTCCTGTTGAAATCAAAATTCTAGTTGGTGTTTCTCCATTAGTTAAATCGCTGGTAAAAGGAACAATCAAGACATTTTCTCTCAATTCATTTCTGACATTCATTGAAACAACAACAGCAGGACGTTTTTTAGCAAGGAAGCGCGGCGAGGTTTCCTCGCCAAGCGCAAGTCTTGCTTTAGTATCCCCCAGAGTTTTTAACGCTCTAATTAGATACACTTCACCCTGACGAGGATATAAACTTGTCACACTTTATAATCCTTCCTCTTCTAGAATCTCTTCCATTTGTGATTGGGAAAACTGCGCCCATTCATGTTCAAACTCGATATCCGCCTGGGAACGATTTTGATAGAAGTTTCTCAATTGTGACTCGATTTGCTGTTTGCGCCACAAACGTAAACCTTCCTCCACCGCAGCCGAACGATTTTTAGTCATTTTGTCTACTTCTTCAAGTAGTTGTGAATCTACGGTGATCGATATCCGTTGTTTCTGGGAATTATTAATCATAGGAGCTTATCTAATCTCTACATAAATAATAATACTTTTTATATTACTTATGACTAAATCCCAACGTCCCCAGGTGTTTATTGAGAAAATTATGCCTGTAAAACTCCTCAACGAGCAGGTATATTACGAACACGGGGGAAATCCTTTTAAGGGTTTACATCGTTGGTATTCTCGCAAGCCTTTATCTTTTTCTCGCGCTTCTGTTTTGGCTTCACTTTTACCAGCAGATATTTCGATGGAAGAGTTTGAATATTTGTTGGGTTTACATCCAGAAAAAGAGGGAATAAATGTCAAGAGAAAAGAAGCAATTAAATTATATAAAACTCCTCCTTCAAGTTTAGTAATTGAGAAATTAGAAGAGTATTGCGATCGCATTTGGGGTAAAAGAAAGCCTGTAGTTTTGGATGCCTTCGCTGGTGGAGGAAGTATTCCTTTTGAAGCAGCTAGATATGGTTTAAATGTGCTGGCTTCTGACTTAAATCCTGTGGCTGTGGTGACTATGAAAGCAGCAATGGAATTTCCCCTTAAGTTTGGGGCGGATTTACAGCAGGATATTGATAAGTGGGTGAAGTTTGTTGGTGATGAAGCAGAGAAAAGATTAGCCGAATTTTTCCCTTCTTCTAATTCCCCACTTTCTAAGGGGGGCAAGGGGGGATCTGAACAAGTACAGAATTATCTTTGGGCGCATACGGTTGTTTGTCCTCATTGCGAGTCGGTTGTGCCTCTAAGTCCTAATTGGTGGTTGAGTAAAGCTAGCAACTATGCAGGAAAAGGTCAAGAAAGAAAAGTTACGAGTGATTGGTATGCAGTAAAACCGATTCCTAATCTTGAAAATAACAGAGTTGATTTTGAATTAATTAGAGGAAGTAAAGGAAAAGGTACAACAATTGAAACTGATGAAGGTGAATACGATCCAGATACTACAACCACTATCAGTAGAGGTGTTGGTAAATGTCCTAATTGCACCAGCGTAATTGAAGATGATGTTATTAAATTTCAAGCAAAATTATCGGGTTTAGGTCATCAATTGTATGCAGTTGCTTACAAGGAAGGAAAAGGCGGTTTACAATTCAGAATTCCTACGGATTTCGATTTAGATGGTGTTGCTAAAGCTGAAGCGTATATCAAAGAGAAATTAGCATTTTTTGAAAATAATAATATTCTTCCCGAAGAAGAAAGATTTGATGGTTACGCAGACAGATGTATAGCTTATGGTTTGAATAAAAGTTTAGATTATTTCAATCCGCGTCAGCTTTTGACTCTTGTTACCTATGTAGAAATTATCAACGAGGCAAAATCTAAGTTACATATAGAATATGAACCAGAAAAAGTAGAAGCGATCGCAACTTATTTGGCTTTAGTTTGCGATCGATGTGTAGATTATGAGTGTAGATTATCACAGTGGCATTCTTCTCACCCTGGTGCTGCAAGAGCTTCTGCACAACATTCATTGAATCTCATGTGGAACTACCCAGAATTCAACGGAGCAAATGAGCTGTGGTCTTGGTGTGCTAAAGCTCTGATCCCAGACTACTCAAAACTATGCATTTATTTCAATACAAAATTTGACCCAGCAGCCATTCCAGGATTAGGTCAATACAACCCAAAATCTATCCAAGTTAATGCTTCCTCAGCCGATAACCTTTTTCACATCCCCGATCGCTCTGTAGATACAATAGTAACTGACCCTCCTTACTATTCAACCATTCAATACGCCGAACTTTCAGACTTTTTCTATGTCTGGATGAAACGCACAGTCGGCGATATCTTCCCCGATTTATTCTACTCAGAACTTACCGATAAAGACAGAGAAGCCGTTGCTAATCCTTCTCGCTTCCGTAACATGGGTGCATCTCCAGAAGAACTAGCCAAACAAGACTACGAAGCCAAGATGCAACTGGTATTTAGCGAATATTATCGCGTCTTACGAGATGATGGCGTAATGACAGTTCAATTTAACCATAAAGAATCTGGTGCGTGGGATGTGCTAACTAAATCCTTGATCGATGCTGGCTTTGAAATTACTGCATCTTGGTCGGTTAGTACCGAAAACCCTCAAAATCTCCACCAAGCTAAGAAAAACTCCGTTTCTAGTACCGTCCTTTTAGTCTGTCGCAAACGAGATCCTCATGCCGAACAAGCTTGGTGGGATGATTTGCGTCCTGAAGTTGCCAACCTCGTCGAACAACGCGCCCCCGAATTTGAAGAGAATGAGATTTCGGGTATTGATTTGTATCTTAGTGCTTTTGGCCCCGCTCTCAATGTCTTTTCTCGTGCCTATCCTATCCTAGATAGTAGCGGTGAAGAAGTGCGCCCCGAAGTCGCTTTTGCTGAAGCTAGAAAAGCCATAGCTAACTATCGTTTCCGCAAACTGGTACAAACCGACACCGCAGGTTTCGATCCCCTCACTCAATGGTATCTCCTCGCCTGGGATGCTTTCAAAGCCCGCGAATTCCCTTTCGATGAAGCCAGACAACTAGCTTTAGCTATTGGTGGTTTTGACGTAAACGATTTAGCCAAAACTTACAAACTGCTTGCTTCCAAAAGCGGTAGCTGTACTATTCTCACCCCAAAACAAAGACACAAAAAACGGGCATTTACCGCCGATGCCGATAACTTTTCCAATCTTTATTTGGTCGATGCTTTTCATGCGATTATTGCCATTTACGAAGAAGAACAAAACCCCCAATTAGTGAGGAACTTCATGCAAAAAACGGGGTTAAATAATAATGATATGCTGATGAAAACCCTGGAAATTGCTTTTAAAGTAATTCCCAAAAGTACCGATGAACATAAAACTTTAATTTCTTTGTGGTTGTCAATGGATGAGATTAAAGCCAAGGTAGTTTATGAACAGACCAAGCTATCTCTATAGCTAATTTTGAACTTTGAATTTTGAGCTTTGAATTGAAGTACAGCGACTATTGCATAATAGAAATATAAGTTAGAAAAGCGATCGCCATGAAAGTCAAAGGAATTATTCAAGGTAAGACAATTCAGCTATCAGAAGAAGTTAGTGTTCCTGACGGTACAGAAGTTATGGTAGAAATTCCCGATCATCCAAAAATGAGTGAAGAACAGAGAAGAGAAAAACTAAAGCAATTTTCAGCAATTCCACATCAAGACACAGAAGAATTAGTTGCTGTTTTGACAGAGTTAGAAAAGGAACGAAATGAAAAAATAAGAGGCGAATTGAATACTTTATAGGAAGACAGAGTGTATTTACTAGATACGAATATTTGTATTGCTATTATCGATCGCCATCCTCAAGCTCTAAACAAGTTTACTCGACAATCTTATCTATGCTACATCCCAACTATCGTACATGCTGAACTCTACAAGGGCGCATATTGTTCGCAACAAGTAGAGCAAAACCTAGGGATTTTAGATTCGTTTACCGATTTATTAGAAATCATTGACTTTGACCAAAATGCAGCTTTAGAATTTGGCAAAATTCAAGCAGGATTGAGACGGCAAGGTAGACCAACGGGAGAATTAGATGCTTTGATTGCAGCAGTTGCCCGTTCTCGACAAGATATTTTAGTTACTAATAATACTCGTCATTTTATTAACATCGAAGGCTTGCAACTAGAAGATTGGTTAAATTCTTGATACTTATCATGACAAATTTCGTTGCGTTTATTTCACATAGACTATAAACTGAGAGAATAAAACTCGATTGATTTAATAGTCAGTCTTAGACCCATCTAATTATCATGGCAGTACTAGATAGACAAAGAAAAACACCTATACCAACGGAGGCAGATATAGAGCTATCTACACAGAGTAGTCGCGTCTTAGCCTCACTGATTAATTCTCACAGTCACACTCAAAAAATCACGGTTGAGTCAGAAAGTGGAAAACAAGAATCGCTCTTAATTCCCGCTGTCGCCTATGAGCTTTTAATTGATATCCTGTCTCAAATATCTCAAGGTAATGCAGTTACTTTAGTTCCAGTCCAAGCTGAGTTAAGCACCCAACAGGCAGCAAACCTGCTCAATGTTTCCAGACCATACTTAATCAAGTTATTGAAATCTGAAGAAATACCCCATCGCAAAGTAGGAAAGCATAGACGGATTCTGGCTCAAGATTTGTACCAATACAAAGCAGATATTGACGCGAAGAGAAGTCAGTCATTGGATAAACTTACAGCTTTGAGCGAGGAATTAGATTTATACGAAGATGATTAAATATTGACGCTCCCCGACCTAAAGGTACGGGGATTCCTAAGAGATAGTTATCCTTAGAGGGTTAGCCAAAAACCCGCTAGACACTCGCTGAAAATCCAGTCTGTGCTTACTTTTAACCAAAATATTAGCACTACCATTAATATCGCTTGACACCAAATACCTATCCTTAGTCTTATACAATCCACGTTTTATCCTTTTGCCAGAGAATTTATTCTTTGTGGGGTTGTTTGAAGAATATTTAATGCGACTTCAAAAACAAGAGCTTCCCAACACTGTTTCTATGATTAAAAATTTAATTTAAAAACTATTCCAGATTCTTTACTTCTGAATTTTTTGTAACTGAAGGCGATCAATATCTTTTCCGGCAACAATGCTAACTTTACCATTTTTATCTGCGATCGCAATTGATTCGCCACAGTCTTTGTGTTTGGCGATCGCTTTATCTACCGCCTCTTGAAATATTGCGTCTATTTGTTGAGAATCAGTAAAATCTATTTGACTCATAATCAGTTCATTTAATAATTAATAATTAATAATTCTATTCCAAACATCGGGCTGAAGAAACGAACTCGATCTATGTGTTTAGAACAAACACACCAAACCAGAGATCGAACTCACAGGCTAAATAGTAAATAAAGCCTTGAATTGAGAGATAGCCCTTAATCCTTCTCAATTCATGTACTTACAAGATCACTCTTGGCGCATTAGCTATTCCAGCAACGAAAATAACCCGATCGCAGATTTTTACATTCCTGCCTTAGAATGTGCCGTGCAGTATGATCGCAAGTCAGGTTTTTTTGGTAGTGCCATCCTCAGTAAAGTAGCCAGGGGATTGGGGGCGATGCTGCACAATCAGGGCAAGATGCGCTTGATTATGGGCTGTCAGTTTAGTCCGCAAGATATAGCAGCAATTGAAAGAGGCTATGAACTGAGAGAGGCTTTGGCGTTCCGTTTAGAGGCTGACTTGCAAGCACCAGAAAACTTTGTCCAGCTAAAACATTTCGAGATACTTAGCTGGCTAATTGCTAATGAATATTTAGATATTAAAATTGCCGTTCCGACCAAGGAAAAAGGAATTCCCATCGAAAGCGATCGCTTGCTCGATCCGCAGCATATTTTTCACGAAAAAGTAGGAATTTTTACCGATAGTAAAGGCGATCGCCTTGCTTTTAGTGGCTCAAATAATGAGTCTTTAAGCGGTTGGTCGGATAACGTCGAGTCATTCCATGTATATTGCGATTGGGAAGGCGATCGCGATTTGGAAAGAGTCAACGAAGAAACCTATCGTTTTGAACAACTCTGGAACGACCTTTCTCTCAATGTCAAAATCTTTGAGATACCAGAAGCAGTAAAGCAAAAGCTACTAAGTTATACGCCTAATAGTAAGCCCAGTTGGAAGCAAGAAGAAGAAATTGAGAATGTAGAGAATTCAAAATTTAAAATTCAAAGTTCAAAATTAGATAATATTCAACCGTCAATTACTGTAGAAACAGAACATACAAAAGCGAGTCAAAAAAACCTAGAAGAAGCAAGCAATATGCTTGCACTGTTGGCTAATCTCCATCAACATCCAGGCTGTTTGGATTTTTGCCTTAAATCGATTCCCATTCAACCTTGGGCGCATCAACTTAAAATATTGCGTCGGGTTGCAGATAACTTTCCCTGTAGCTTCCTCATTGCTGACGAAGTTGGTTTAGGTAAAACCATTGAAACAGGGTTGATTCTGCGCTATTTAATAGTCAGCCAAAAGGTAAAAAGAGTCTTGATTCTTGCACCTGCTAGCGTTCAACCCCAATGGCAAGAAGAGTTACGAGAAAAGTTCAACCTGCATTTTTGGAGTTATAACCAAGGTAAGTTTAAAGATTGCTATGGAGAGATTGCTTCTCCAGCACTCAATCCCTGGAATACACAGAATTTAGTTTTAGCCTCATCTCATTTAGTCCGACGCACCGAGAGAATTGAAGAACTCCTAGCAGCCGAACCTTGGGATTTAGTTATTCTCGATGAAGCCCATCACGCCCGTCGTAAAAGCCCCCAACAAAGAAAAGATACTCCCAATCGATTGCTTCAGTTGATGCAGCAATTAAAAGATAAAACCCAGTCTTTGATACTCCTTTCCGCTACACCAATGCAAATCGATCCCATAGAAGTCTTTGATTTGCTTCGTCTTGTGGGTTTAGAAGGACATTGGAGTTATGGCGAAAATTTTTGTAATTATTTTTCTTCACTCTCGAATAAACCAGATAGCCATACCTTAGATTTCTGGCAAATGATGGCAAACGATTATTTTCGTCGCGGTGGGCAAGAATGCACCCGTTTGGGAGAACATTTAGTGAGTAGCGATCGCCTGATGGCTTACAAGCTTCGAGACACCTGGAAACAAGGAAAAAACATCGTCAATCCTAAGCAGTTATCTCAAGATACTCCTTTTATCAATGCTTCTCGCCATTATTTAACGGTCAATACTCCTCTCAAAGACTTGATGTTCCGCCATACCCGCGATACTCTCAGGCAATATTACAAGTTGGGTATTTTAGACCGAGATATTCCCCGAAGAATAGTTAGTGATAATGCGATCGCTCTCGAACCAAATCGTGAAGTTCCTTTATACCAGGCAGTCAGTGATTATGTTCGCCATTTTTACAGACTAGCTCAGAAAGAAAACCGCAAGGCGTTAGGTTTTTTGATGACTCTTTATCGCAAACGTCTTACAAGTTCTTTTTATGCTATCCGCGAATCTTTGCAACGACGCTTGGAAGGAATTAACAATATAACTCAAGACGATCTTAGCGATTTAGATGATGCTGATGATGCAGTAATTACTGGTTTGGAAGCATATTTAAAAGAACCAGTAGATCCCAAAGAAATTGAATATTTAGAAGATTTACTGCGCCAATTTGAGAATACGGGAGAAGACAGCAAATTATCTCACTTCCTAACAATTTTGCGCCAAGAACTAAGTCAGAGAGAAAGCGCAATCATTTTTACTCAGTATACCGACACGATGGATTATCTAAGAGAAAACTTACAGAAGCTATATGGTTCTCAAGTAGCTTGTTATTCAGGAAGAGGGGGCGAATTATATCAAGCAGGACGGACATCTCTCGATACGGAGGCAACCTCCGCACCCGTGTCCTCAGAATGGCAGACAGTACCAAAAGAACAAATCAAACGTCAATTCCGAGAAGGAGACATCAAAATCCTACTCTGTACGGAATCTGCCAGCGAAGGATTAAACCTGCAAACCTGTGGGGTATTAATAAACTATGATCTACCCTGGAATCCCATGAGGGTAGAACAACGTATCGGTAGAATCGATCGCATTGGTCAAGTTTATTCGACGGTTAATATTCATAACTTTTATTATGACGGCACAGTAGAGGCTAAAGTATATCGAAAATTGCGCGATCGCATTGATGCCTTTCAAAGTGTAGTTGGTAATCTACAGCCTATCCTGGCTCAAGTTCCCACTTTTATCGAACGAGCCGTTATGAGTGCTGATCCTGAAGAAGAAGGGGTATTACTAGCAGAGTTTGAAGAAGTATTAGATACTCCTCCATTACGCCCTGGTTTAGAAGAAATAGTAGCAATGGATGTCCAAGCCGACTTGACTGAAATCCGCCAACCTCTTGTTTCCAGTCCTATTACTCCAGAACAAATAGAAGAATTATTCACCCATTCTCAAATATTACTAGCTGAAAATGTATTCTTTGAAGCCAAAGGCGATCGTATTTGGGAATTGACTTACAAAGGCAAAACCTATCTTGTAACTTTTTATCCCGAAGTATTTGATGAAAAGCCATCTCTCAGATTAATAAATCCTGGAGAGCCTCTATTTGAGAAGTTACTAGAAATAGTAGTTGCTCGACAAAATAAATTATCTTTTATTTAAGAGCAATACAGCCATGCACCCTAGTAATGTTACTACTGGGATAATCCAAGCGATAATAACTGATTGCCCAACCAACTCGTGAGCTTCTTGCGTCTGAATCACCAATTGTTGCTGCTTCTTGAGCAAAACCGAAGTCGAGTTAACCAAGCCAGTCGAGACAGCTTTAAGATTCTGATGTTCTCTAGCCAATCCCTCCAAGACTTGAACCAACTTCGTATCTAACTTCTGTTGATTCTGCTGAACACCCTGTAACTGACTCTGCAACTGCTCACTAATCCAATGAGAAACATCAACCACTTGCGTTGTATAAGCCTCTGCTGACTCTTCCAACTCCATTTTCGCCCTAACTATCTTCTCCCCCGAACCACCCAGCACCTCAACCGCAGCAATACTCAAAACCAAGGATTAACTAATAGTCAATGGTATGGACAAGGTGCCGTAATACTTGGTCTGAATGGTCAAGTTGCTACCCAAGAATATAACAATGCCTATCAAGGGTTAGATAGCCAAGGCAATCCCTTACGGCAAAGACAATCAGGGAAAAAATATAATCCAGGCAGAGATATTACTTTATCTGCTCCTAAATCAGTCTCTTTATTGGGTCTAGTTAAAGGAGAGCAAGCAGTAATCCAAGTTGATCGACAAGCTGTTAACACTACTCTTTCTTATGTAGAGCGAAATTGCATCTTTACCAGAACGGGAAAAGGGGGAGTTAATCATCTTCAGACAGATAATGCCCTATTCGCTGTCTTCCAACACGACGATAATCGCAATCAAGATCCTCAACTCCATAGTCACTGTGTAATTTTCAATCAGACACAAGGAGCAGATGGGAAATGGCGATCGATGGACAATCGCGAGCTATATGAACAGAAGATGACCATTGGTGCTGACAAAGCTGACTAATTTAAAAGATAAAAACAAAAGCGAGTTAATTATTGAAGCTATTGACATAGTTACGGAAAAACAAGTAGCTTTTCCCAGACATATACTCCTGAGAGAAGCACTGCGACAATCTCAAGGAAACTATAGTCTGAATGACTTAGAGAAGCAAATTGATCGCCATAAGAGTTTAATCCCAACTAAAGATGGAAGATTAACAACGGAAGCTGCCATCAACAGAGAAAAGAGAATTATAAGTTTGGCTAAGAACGGCAAAGATAAATATCCCCCTCTAGCCAATATAGAGACTGCTCATCAACAAGCCCAGAAACTAGGACTAAATAAAGCTCAGGCAAATGCTTTAATTCATTTTGCTAATAATCGGGATGCAGTCATGCTTTGGCAGGGAGATGCGGGAGTTGGCAAAACCTACACCGTTAAAGGATTAAAAGCAACTATATCGCCCAATATACCAATACGAGGTTTAGCGCCTAGTGCTGCTGCTGCGAGGGAACTAAATCAAGGAGCAGATATCAACTGTCAAACCCTTGATGCCTATCTAAATATTCCAATAAAATCATTGCCTAAAAATGAGCTAATTGTGGTGGATGAAGCGGGGATGATTAGCAGTAGCCAAATGCAGAGTTTGTTAGAAAAAGCTCAACAAACCAACTCTCGCATACTTTTAATCGGTGATACTAAACAATTAGCTGCGGTACAGGCTGGTTCTCCTTTTAAATTACTACAAGAGCAAACCAATCTGCCCACTATTGGAATCGATCTCAATGTTCGGCAGCAGAATTTCCAGCTCAAAGAAGTTGTAGATTTATTGTCCAAAGGAGAAATAAAACAGGGATATCAAAAGCTTAACCAACAGGGCAGCATCAAACAGATGCCGATT